>NZ_JBHTLM010000026.1:0-59022 GCF_042678945.1 Paenibacillus puldeungensis
CCGGCGCCCGATCTGCCGCCCCCCGAGGGGCGGTAGATCGGGCGGGGCCGCGTGCGTACGCTCACTCGCACGCGGGAAGCGGCCGGGGCCATCGGCCCGGCCGCCGCCTTCAGCGGGCGGACCGGCGGATCGTGATCCGCCCGCTGCTGCCCCCCTCCCTCGGCTGCCGTCAGCCTACGGGAACCCCCTCTCCCGGATGTAGCTATTTTGTTCTTATACATATGAACATCCAAAGCTCCATCCGGCGCCGCTACTTTATCGGCTCGCGCCTCCGAACGAGTACTTACATTCACTCTCAAAGCATGTGGTTTATCCTGCATCGCCAAAGTCTACCTCCATCGTTTCCAACTGCTTCCCTACTAGCTCATTTCGAGTAACGATTCCGATCCTAGCTTTTCGTTAGGTTATACCGTTTACTCGCTATACTTATAGATATGAGTTTTGGGGATTTACTAGAACCCGATTTCCCGTTTTTCGACGCCGTGCGCTCACACCCTCAGGAATTTGTCATGCACTCACTTTTCAACGTTTCCACGTTCCCCACTACCATTGCTGTCACAGCTTAAATTACATCACGAACAACATCATCTGCTTCGACAACGCACGCATGCACACCGAACTTACGCACACGATAAGACACTTGACACTTCCCCTGGTCTGGAGCTTCCAATATCATGCGCGCTATATAGCGCAAAATAAATAAGGGACTTTTGTGGCCCTATTACCGCCAAAATCCCACTTTCCATTGAAATAGGGGATAATTATGGCCTTATTTCCGTCGCTAACGTAAAATTCCGCCTGAATCCGGCCAACTTTCACAAAATAAGGCCATTAAGTTCCCCTATTTTTTATGAAAAAAGCCTCTCAAACCTAAAATAGGGCCATTATTTACCCCTATCATCCCTTCCACGGACAGCATCACCTGGCTGGCGCTAACCTCTACCTATGCAAAGTATGAGGATTGAGCCCGTTACCAGTTGCCAGCTACCTCTCCCTCGATCAGGCGTTTTTTCGCCAGAACCTTCGGCTTTTCCTTGCCCATAACAAAGAAAAACCATGCTCCTCAGCATGGTTTTTCTTGTAATCAGTATTTTATGTGCATTATTCCAACATCATATTATTAAGCCCACGAAGGCTGAATTTTCAGAACTGGCACTTCCTCTTTAACGGATACCAATACTTTTTCGGTGGCCGCTTCTTTCTCTTCCACACTAATGCGCCAGATATCGGCACCAAGACCGGATAGCTTTTCGGCCAGATGCACGTATCCACGATCAATGTGATGTGTTCCACTAACTTCCGTCGTTCCTTCCGCAGCAAGGCCAGCAATGATCAAAGCTGCCCCGGCGCGAAGATCCGTCGCACACACTTTCGCTCCGCTCAGCTTAGCTCCCCCGGTGAGGATCGCGCTGCGACCTTCAACCTTAATTTCCGCGTTCATTAAACGGAATTGGTCAACATGCATAAAGCGATTTTCAAACACAGTCTCCGTAATGACACTCGTCCCCTCGGAAGCGAGCAGCAAAGCCATCATTTGCGATTGCATATCTGTAGGGAACCCTGGGTATGGTAAAGTTTTGACGTCCACCGCTTTGAACGGCTTATTGGCAATAACACGAACCCCGTTCTCCTGTGGCTCAATAGTTACGCCCATTTCTTCCAGCTTTGAAATTACCGGACCCAAATGATCGGCAATAGCGCCTTCTACAAACACATTTCCGCCCGTAATTGCAGCTGCAATCATAAACGTTCCTGCTTCAATACGGTCAGGGATTACGGTATGCTCACAGCCGTGCAACTTCTCGACGCCCTCGATACGAATGACGCCCGTGCCTGCGCCGCGAACTACAGCACCCATGCCGTTCAGGTAATTGGCCAAATCAACGATCTCCGGCTCTTTCGCCGCATTCTCGATGATAGTCGTTCCCTCAGCCAGCGTAGCTGCCATCATAATGTTCTCAGTAGCACCGACACTAGCTACATCTAAATATATTTTAGCCCCGCGCAGACGACCATTGGATTTAGCCTCAATAAAGCCTTGGCCGAGGTTAATCTCCGCACCCATCGCTTCAAAGCCTTTCAGATGCTGGTCAATCGGTCTCGTGCCGATCGCACAGCCTCCAGGTAGAGAAATCCGTGTATAGCCCGTTCTAGATAACAGGGGACCCATGACAAGAAAAGACGCCCGCATTTTTCGCACCCATTCATATGGTGCCTCACATGAAGCGATGTGCTGCGCATCAACCGTAATGACTTCCCGGTCATATGTAACGTTCGCTCCAAGTGATTCCAAAACTTTATTTATAGTCATTACATCGTCAAGAGGAGGCGCGTCTTTAATTACGCTAATTCCTTCCTCACCCAGCAAAGACGCTGCAATGATCGGTAGCACTGAATTTTTAGCTCCGCTGACTTTTACGTTCCCGGCCAAAACATTGCCACCGCGGACGATAAATTTGCTCATCATGGTTCCCTCCGCGCGTTCATTTTCACTTTTTCTTTTGGAAAAAGATTTCCCGCTTTATTCCCTAAATTCCATCATATCACCTGTCGTTTAAGGCAGACAACACTCCAATCCTGTCGAAAAAACTCGTTTGAGTGGATAAACCGCTCAATCCTTGGTCTAAGTCCATAGTTTTGAGTCGTAGTCCTTAATCCCATTGTTGACATATTGATATGATGTTATTCGACAATTTCTTTGCTCCAGGGATGCGTCCGCACCCTTAGAACATATACTTCAACATTTGAGTGTAACCCCAATACTCGATAACAAAAGATGCAACAAAACGTCCCAGCACAACGGCAAGCAATAGCTGAAGCAGCTTCGCTTGCGGTCCTTTTGGATACCGGAGCAACAGATCCAATTTCAAAGTCTGCAGCGCCCACCAGGAAACGGCAATACAAGCCAATGATACAAGGATGGCCGTCAGGCCGTTGACACCGACAGAAGCGGGTATATTCTCAATTGGACTCATTTCACTTCCACCCCACCACATTGTATATTTATGCCGCTGCCACCTAATCGGTTAATGTCTATCTTCAAAAGGCTAAGGACGATAAGTCCATCACCATAATATGTTTATCGGATAGAACATGTAAAAATATAGACCCTATATATCATACTTGGCAGAGAGGTAATAATCCAGCTTTTCTTTTCACTGAAAGGGTTTCCAAATGATACTAAACCAAAAAAAATTTCTGGAAGCGCATAAATCGGCTTTAATTGCGATCAAGCCACAGAGAATCTACTTGTAAGGGGGGAAATTATAGAGGGAAAATCGATATAACCTAAACTTTGAAAAAGCTGTTGATCTTATAGTTATGTTCTGCAAGTGTATACTTTATTCCTTCTTCCTGCGAAAAAAAAGAAAAAACCGGTCCCTTCTTGTCGAAGGATCCGATTTTTCCACTAAGATTCTAATCATTTCTGCGGCTGGATACGTTGATCCGTGTTACCGCACGTTGCAGCGCAAGCTCTGCCCGACGCTGATCAACTCGGTCCTGATTACTGCGGGCGGCCAATCTGCGTTCAGCCCGCTCTCTGGCTGCGATCGCCCGCTCCAGATCGATATCCCCTGGAAGTTCCGCACTCTCGGCTAAAACGATCACTTTTTTGCTTTGAATTTCAACAAAGCCGCCATGTACCGCAATCATCGTTGTTTCTTTACCATTCTTGACCACAACCGGTGCTACCTGCAGCGGCGTCACAAGCGGTATATGACCTGGCATGACGCCAAGCTCCCCCTCAATGCCGCGGACAGTCATGCTTTCGACTTCCTTCGAGAACACGACATGCTCCGGAGTGACAATTTCTAATAAAAAGGTGCTCAAGTTTATCCCTCCTGTTCGTGGGACAGTTCATTTCTGAAGCATCCGCATCATCGGCGTGGTGTTACAGCGTCTTCGCCTTTTCAACGGCTTCTTCGATCGTCCCTACAAAGAGGAACGCTGCTTCCGGAAGGTCATCATGTTTGCCGTCCAGAATCTCTTTGAAGCTGCGGACCGTTTCAGCGATCGGTACATATTTACCTTTGAACCCGGTAAATGGTTCGGCCACATTGAACGGCTGTGACAGGAAGCGCTCGATCTTCCGCGCCCGTGCCACGAGTGTCTTGTCGTCATCAGACAATTCGTCCATCCCGAGGATGGCGATGATATCTTGAAGCTCTTTATAACGAGCCAAAATTTGCTTCACGCCTTGGGCTACGGCATAGTGCTCTTCACCCACAATTTCCGGCGTCAAAATCCGGGAGCTGGAAGCCAGCGGATCGACCGCAGGGAAAATCCCTTTTTCGGAAATTTTACGTTCCAGGTTCGTCGTTGCATCAAGGTGAGCAAACGTCGTAGCTGGAGCCGGGTCGGTGTAATCATCCGCAGGAACGTAGATGGCTTGAATGGAAGTAACGGAACCTTTCTTCGTCGAGGTAATCCGTTCTTGAAGTTGACCCATTTCTGTAGCCAGTGTAGGTTGGTAACCTACCGCAGATGGCATCCGTCCGAGCAGAGCCGAAACCTCGGAACCCGCTTGGGTGAAACGGAAGATGTTATCGATAAAGAGCAGCACGTCGCGGCCTTCTTCATCGCGGAAATATTCAGCCATGGTCAAACCGGTCAAGGCTACACGAAGACGTGCACCTGGCGGTTCGTTCATTTGTCCGAACACCATCGCCGTTTTTTCGATAACGCCGGATTCAGACATTTCCATGTACAGGTCGTTCCCTTCACGGGTACGCTCCCCTACACCGGCAAATACGGAAATACCGCCGTGTTCCTGGGCAATGTTGTGAATCAGTTCCTGAATAGTAACCGTCTTGCCTACGCCGGCGCCGCCGAACAGACCGATTTTACCGCCTTTCGCATAAGGAGCCAGCAGGTCGATAACCTTAATTCCGGTTTCCAGCATTTCCGATTGCGTAGACAAATCTTCAAATGCCGGAGGTTCACGGTGAATCGGGTGTCTTACTTCCGTTGCTGCCGGCCCTTTGTTATCGATCGTATGGCCAAGCACGTTGAACACACGGCTCAACGTAGCTTCCCCTACCGGTACGGAGATCGGTGCTCCCAGGTCAATAGCCTCTGTGCCACGCACAAGGCCGTCCGTGGAAGACATGGCGATACAGCGAACCAGGTTATCGCCCAGATGGTTGGAAGCTTCCAGGATCAGCTCAGTAGCTTCGCCTTCCTGCTTCACAATTTTAATTGCGTTGAAGATTTCCGGCAGTTGACCACGCTCAAATTCGATGTCAACAACCGGACCCATTACGCTGACAACGCGTCCTTTGTTCATCTTTGTTTCCCTCCTAAAAGTGTTGCGGAGCCATGCTCTTACTTTGCACAAAAGTCCTTTTTGCAGGCTTGCTGCACAAAAAAGACAAAACGCTGAGCCGCGTTACCGCAAACTGTCTTCGTAACCGGTTAATCCTCAGCTATCAGCCTTGCGCCGCGTTCGCACCTGCGACGATTTCCGTAATTTCTTGAGTAATGGCCGCTTGACGCGCACGGTTATAAGTGAGTGTCAGTTCATTAATCATTTTGGTAGCGTTCTTCGTTGCGCTGCCCATCGCCGTCATTTTGGCGCCAAGCTCACTCGCCTTACCGTCCAAAAGATCCGTAAAAATTAACGTCTCCGCATATTTCGGCAGCAGCACTTCGAGCACACCCTCCGGTGAAGGCTCATACTCATAGCTGCTTGCTGGACCTTCCGTTCCCATCGTTTCAAATGGAAGCAAACGATCTACGGTTGGCAGTTGGGTAATAGCATTGACGAATCGGTTGTAGCAGACGTAGATTTCATCGTACTCTTCGTTTTCAAAGCCGCGAACGGCAGCATACGTCAAAGACTTGATATCCGAGAACTTCGGCGTATCGGACAGCTCCGTCACTTCTTCAACAACCGGGTAGTTCCGGCGTTTAAAGAAGTCTCTACCTTTACGGCCTACAACAAACAGCCCATACTCTGTAGGGAAACTGTGACGTTCTTTAATCAAGTCCGTCACTTTCCGAAGAATATTGGTATTATAGCCACCGACCAAACCGCCATCAGATGTGATTACAATATAAGCGGTTCTCTTCACCGGGCGCGACACGAGCATCGGATGGGTAATCCCTTGCGTTCCCGCAGCGATGCTGGAAACGACCTCTTTCAGCTTGTCGGCGTAAGGCCGAGAAGCTTGAGCCTTCTCCTGGGCTTTCCGCAGTTTAGCTGAGGCTACCATCTCCATTGCTTTGGTGATTTGCCGAGTGTTCTGAATACTTTTGATCTGGCGCTTAATCTCGCGAATCCCTTTTGCCATGATTTCACCACCTTAAAACTTTGGCGAAGCCAAAATCCTTAAATGAATCTATTGCGCTGCAATATTGAAAATGTTCTTACGATCGCTGTTGTTCGCGGATTTCTTGAATTGGTAAATTCAACAACTGGAGAAATCCGCTCACAAAGGCGAACGCTTCGCTTCTTCAGAATCATTTCAACCTTTTGCTTAAAGATTCATTTTTCGAATTCCTTTTGGCGAAGCCAAAGTTATTTTTTACACAGCCACAAACCGGCGTTTCGCGTAAAGGCTGAAGGCCGGTTTATGTCTCAAGCTTTTTTATCCCTTAGTCGCAAAACCGCGTTTGAACTGCTCGATAGCTTCTTTCAGCTTAGCTTCGTTATCAGCCGTCAAGTCTTTCGTGTCACGGATCGACTGCAGCACGTCATCATGCTGGCTTGTGATAAAGGACAAGAATTCCGATTCGAAACGGCGTACGTCGCTGAGCGGAATATCGTCCAGGAAACCTTTAGTTGCCGTGTACAAGCTGACAACCTGTTGTTCTACAGGAAGCGGTTGGTTAACGCCCTGCTTCAGAATTTCCATCATGCGGGAACCACGAGTCAACCGGGCTTGCGTCGATTTATCCAGGTCAGAACCGAACTGGGAGAAGGCTTGTAGTTCGCGATATTGGGCCAGGTCCAGACGAAGTGTACCAGCAACCTTCTTCATCGCTTTAATTTGCGCAGAGCCACCTACCCGGGATACGGAAATACCGACGTTGATAGCCGGACGTTGGCCGGAATAGAACAAGTCGGACTCCAGGAAGATCTGTCCGTCAGTAATGGAAATAACGTTCGTCGGAATGTAAGCTGATACGTCGGATGCCTGCGTTTCGATAAACGGCAGCGCGGTAATCGAGCCACCACCAAGCGCATCACTAAGCTTTGCCGCACGTTCCAGCAAACGGGAGTGCAAGTAGAATACGTCACCAGGGAATGCTTCACGACCCGGTGGACGGCGAAGCAGCAAGGACAATTCGCGATATGCAGCAGCTTGCTTGGACAAGTCATCATAGATAATGAGGACGTGTTCGCCTTTGTACATGAAGTACTCGGCCATAGCTACACCGGCATATGGAGCGATGTAAAGAAGAGGTGATGGTTCCGAAGCGGAAGCCGTCACAACGATGGTATAGTCAAGGGCACCATGACGGCGCAGCGTTTCAACCACGTTAACAACGGTCGATTGCTTTTGACCGATTGCAACATAGATACATTTCACGCCGTTGCCTTTTTGGTTGATGATCGTGTCGATGGCAATAGCGGTTTTACCGGTTTGACGGTCACCGATGATGAGTTCCCGTTGACCGCGGCCGATTGGAACCATCGAGTCAATAGCTTTGATCCCGGTTTGCATCGGCTCATGTACCGATTTACGGTCGATAACGCCTGGTGCATTGTTTTCTACCGGGCGGAATTCCGTTGTTGCTACAGGGCCTTTACCGTCAACCGGCTGACCGAGAGGATTAACAACGCGGCCAAGCAGAGCGTCCCCAACAGGGACCTGCATGATTTGACCGGTACGTTTCACTTGATTTCCTTCACGAATTTCGCTGTAAGGTCCAAGAATAACGACACCGACATTGCTTTCTTCCAGATTCAGTGCAAGACCAAAAACGCCGTTTTCAAACTCTAGCAGCTCGTTTGCCATGGCGTTCTCAAGTCCGTGGACACGGGCGATACCGTCACCAACTTGAATAACGGTGCCAACTTCGGCCACTTCAATTTCCGTTTTATATTGTTCGATCTGACTTTTAATCAGTGTACTGATCTCTTCAGGTCTGATACTCAAGTGTTTCACCCCTATCTACAGTGCTTGTCTTCGAAAAGACTTTTCAAGCCGTTCCAACTTGCCGGCTAAACTTCCATCATAGAGAGTATCGCCGATTCTGACCTTCACTCCGCCAAGCAGAGATTTGTCTACGACGTTCTCTACGCGGATTTTCTTATTCACCAATGCGCCGAATTCTTCCGCAACCTGGTTTTTCTCCTCTTCACTCAGCAAGTAAGTGGAATAAACAACTGCATTCGCGATACCTAGCGCTTCGCCGGATATTTTGATGTAGCTGTCGAGCAGTTCCGGAAGAAGTCCGAATCTGCCGCGCTCCACAAGCAGCTTCGCCAAAGAAACTACCGGTTTGGACAATTTGCCTTCAATCGCTTTGGAGATCACTTCCCACTTTATTTCCTCCGTCACATTAGGGGAGAAAATGAAGCGTTCGACTTCGTCGCCTGCTTGAAAGGAAGCGGCGAGCGATTTCAGTTCGTTCTCCACCTCAAGCGTCCGGTTCTCCTGAGCAGCGATCTCGTAGAGTGCCTTGGCATACCGTTTGGCGGCTACAGTCTCACGGCTCATGAGCGGCCACCGACTTCTTTAAGATATTGATCAACCAACTCTTCTTGCACTTTGTCTTCGCTGACTTCTTTCTCGATCAGCTTCGAAGCAATCTTCACCGATACAGCGCCAACTTCGCTGCGAAGTTGTTCGACCGCACGATTCTTCTCGCTTTGAATGTCGCGCACCGCTTCTTCCTTCAGACGGGTTGCTTCGTTCTTCGCTTGCTCCAGCATTTGTGCAGCTTGTTTGTTGCTGGTTTGTTTTGATTGCTCAATGATATCGTATGCCTCTTTACGCGCTTGCTGCAGAGCTGCTTTTTGCTCTTCTACATAAGTAGTGGCCTGCTCCCGGGTTTGAGAAGCTTCGCTGAGCTGCTGCTGAACCAGTTGCCGACGTTTCTCCATGACGGAAAAAAGCGGACCAAAAGCATATTTGTTTAACAAGAAGTATAAAATCCCGATCGCAATCAAAGCGATAACGGTGTTTTCCCATACGAATTTCAAACTTAGTCACTCCTTTCCGAAGCCTATCCGTTATAAACGTGTAAATCAACCTTGGCCCCGTAGGGGCTAAAAAGAAGGCGCGGACGGCTGTGGCCTTCCCCGCCAATCTCTTTTCCAATGTTCTATTAAGCCATACCGTAAAACATAAAGGCCAAGACTACGCCGATAATTGGAAGTACCTCGATCAAACCAACACCGATAAACATTGTAGTTTGAAGAGTCGATTTAGCTTCGGGTTGACGTGCAATCCCTTCAACTGTTCTGCTGATAACAAGACCATTACCGATACCAGCGCCAAGCGCGCCCAAACCTGCTACGATACCTGCCGCGATTAATGCCATTGCTCCCATTGTATATCCTCCTTAAAAGTCATTTCATAATTTTTTATTTATTAAGCCTGGTAGAAGTATTCGCTTCTCCTTGACCTAAAAATTAATGTTCCTCGTGCGTTTCGATAGATTGCGATATGTACACAATCATCAGTGTTACGAAAACGAATGCCTGGATCGCACCTACAAAAATACTGAATCCGTCCCAAGCCATCAGGAGAGGTATAGAGAAGATGGCCCCGATGGTGCTCGCTTTCGCGAGTCCCATGATCGTCGAGATCAAAACCTCACCTGCAAAAATGTTCGCGTATAGACGAACACCATGCGTTAGCAGCTTCGAAAGCTGCTCAATGATGTTGATTGGTAGAAAGAACGGATACGGCTGAATGTAATGCTTGAGATAATTCTTGGTATTCTTGAATAACCCAAGCCCATTCGAAATTAAGAATACAAGCAGTGCGAGACCCATCGTCACGCCGACGTCAGCTGTCGGAGACTTCCACCAAGCCACTTCCGCGTGTACCTCTTCCCCAGGATGCTTCTCTTGGTTTTCTTTCATAAATGAGGTGACGGATGTAATCTCGTGGCCAAAAATTTTCGCTTTGGCCGGATCATCATACTCTGTAACGACACCGAAGAGAAGGCCTAGCATGTTACCAACGAAAATAAACAGAATTAAGGTCAAAGCCAAAGACAAGAACGGTTTCCCCTTCTTCCAATCCATCGTGCTGGTAATCATATTCCGAACGAATTCGACTGCCCACTCCATAAAATTTTGCAATTTTCCGGGATTTTCGACAGACAGATTTCGAGTTGCCAGTTTGGCAACCACAAAAACGATTGTACAAGTTACGACCATCATCAATATGATGGAAAGGTCGATATCTAGTCCGCCTAGATTAATAACCGGAGCTTCATGCATATTTACTCACCCCCATTCTCAAGTTGAATATTCTACTCAGGTTTACGAGAGAATCTAATGCCTATAAAAAGAAGGTATAATTGTGCAAAAGCAAGACCTCCGGCAACCGCATATACATTTAAGTAATGCGGATACTGCATTGCGGCGAATACCGCCAAAACCGCCAGCGCAGCTCGAGTCAGAAAACCCATATTTACCCGCTTGCCCGTACCTTCGGCTGCGATATCAAGCACCCGCCGTACCTTACGGCCCAAGTAATAGGAGTTAATCCAGCTCACCGATGCGCCAAGCGCCATGCCTAACAAAATACTCAGGTAATCCGGCAGTAAAGCGCCCCCAATAAAGCAAAGGGTTAAGAAACCAAGAGTCCCGGCTGTCAAAGCACGGCTGTATTTCGACAGCTCATCCATTATTTCCCCCCAAGACTAACTTGATCAAAGCAAATATACCTGATATTCCCGCTGCAATGCCGATCAGGACTCCAAGGCCAATTCCCAGACCATTTCCCAGCCATTGTCGATCAAGCCAGGATCCCAGAAAATAGCCTCCAACCGTGCAAACGGCCAGATTTATTCCTAAAGCGGTCACTAAAGTGATAGCCTTCATTGGATTACCATTCCCAGGATTTGTCGGTTTTCCCATATCAGCCACCCTAATAATCCCAATTCATTTTACTAATTGTGAAGAGTTGTTGTCAATTGAGGTTTTTTAGTGATTTAACGTTACAAAATGCTAAATCCATCCTTGTAATCCCGATCTAATTGCGTACAGCGTACAGTAATACTGTATACTTTTTCATGCTTATGATCAAAGCAATTTTTCACTAATTTGTGAACTTTTTGTGAAATTCTTCTGGACGCTCGTCCAAAAATCCGAAATGGTGATAAATCGCATTGACAATTCTTTGAGAGGCTTTCCCGTCTCCGTATGGATTGGCTGCCCGGCTCATGGAGTTATAAGTATCCTGATCGCTTAGCAAAGCCTTTGTCCGCTCATAAACCATCTCCTCGTCTGTACCGACAAGCTCAAGCGTTCCCGCCTCGATTCCTTCAGGCCGTTCCGTGGTGTCGCGTAGCACAAGCACAGGAACGCCAAAAGAAGGCGCTTCTTCCTGCAAACCGCCGGAATCCGTAAGTATAAGATGAGTGTGAGGATAGAAATTGTGCAAATCCACCACATCCAGAGGATCAATAAGTTTAATACGAGGGTGGTTTCCCAAAGTTTCATATGCGGGTTCTTTGACCGCAGGGCTTGGGTGAACCGGGTAGACGATGGCTACATCCTCGAACTCATCAGCAATCCTTTTTACAGCCCGGAAAATGTTCAAATGCGGTTGCCCTTGCGATTCGCGACGGTGAGCCGTCATAAGAATAAGCCGCTTCCCGGCGGCCCATTCCAGTACAGAATTGTTGTAATTCGGTTGTACTGTATATTGAAACACATCGGTAACCGTATTGCCTGTGACATATATAGCTGACTCCGGCTTATTCTCCTTCCGGAGATTTCCAGCCGACCATTCCGTCGGTGCAAAATGAAGGTCCGCCAAAACCCCGGTAAGCTGACGATTCATTTCTTCCGGATACGGTGAAAGCTTGTTCCAGGTGCGGAGCCCTGCTTCAACATGGCCGATCTTGATTTTTTGCAGGAACGCGGCATAGCTCGCCAAAAAAGTCGTCAACGTATCGCCATGGACAAGCACGATATCTGGCTTAGCTTCACGAAAAACACCTTCCAACCCCTGGAGCACGCGAATCGAAATTTCGTTAAGGCTTTGGTTAGGTTTCATGACGTCGAGGTCATAGTCCGGCACGATTTTAAAAACATCCAGCACCTGATCCAGCATCTCGCGGTGTTGAGCCGTTACGCACACGATGGACTCAATCCGATCGGGGTGCTTTTGCAATTCCAAAATGAGTGGAGCCATTTTGATCGCTTCGGGTCTAACGCCGAATACGGTCATCACTTTTAGTTTTGACATATCGTTTTCCTTCCTTAAAAAAATCGTTCTATTTATTTCGTTCCGTAGAGGCGGTCACCTGCGTCGCCAAGGCCAGGAATAATGTAACCATGGTCGTTCAGACACTCGTCCACCGCAGCTACATAAATATCTACGTCCGGATGAGCTTCCTGTACCGCCTTAATTCCTTCCGGAGCGGCGATGAGATTCATCATTTTAATTTGCGTACAGCCCCGTTTCTTAAGCGCATCAATGGCCGCAATAGCGGAACCGCCGGTAGCGAGCATCGGGTCGATGACAATCAGCTCACGCTCCTGTACGTCGGTAGGCAGCTTTATATAATACTCCACCGGCTGCAATGTCTGCGGATCGCGGAAAAGTCCGACATGGCCTACTTTTGCCGCAGGAAGAAGCTTCAGCACGCCGTCCAGCATTCCAAGACCGGCACGGAGAATCGGAATAAGTCCGAGCATACGGCCCGAAATCACTTTCGATTCCGCTTCTGCAACCGGCGTTTGTACTTTGATCGATTCGAGCGGAATGTCTCTCGTAATTTCATAAGCCATTAATGTTGCGACTTCATCCACCAGCTCGCGGAAGTCTTTCGTGTTCGTGCGCATGTCGCGAATAAAAGTCAGTTTGTGTTGAATCAGGGGGTGATCACATACCACCAATTTTGCCATTGTTTGTCCCTCCGGTTTATTGCTAAGTGTTTACTTGCCTTGTTGTTTCCATTCTTCGAATGATACACAAATCTTGTCTATTATATCACTCCGTTTGACCATTTTCACCATCGCCCCGACATGTTGCAAAGACGTCAAAAAGAAGCCGCTTGCTTAGATGCTTTTGTTACTGCATTTATTAGACTGAGAAATAGCCAATGCAAATACATATGCAGTAGATTGTCTTGAATCTTGACTTGAATCGTCAAAGTTCTCTTCCGGTTCCGAACCTTGGAGTTGGAGGGCTTTCAAATAAAGTAGTTGTATTTGGTGCAGCTAAATGCGCTGCCTTAACACAATTTCGGCAAATAGCTGTAAATAGTACAGTTAAGTTGGCCTGAATAGGCCCATTTCCGAATAGTGGCTAGCATTAGATGTAGGTTATGCAGTTAATATCGAAAAGCGCAAAATAAGAAAAACGTCTATCGATGTACTTTCTAAGGAGCCAGACCGCAATAATCGGTAGTTTTTCTTGCGATTAAAGAATTGTTCAGCTTCGCTGAAAACTTATAAATTCTTTAATCTAAAAAAAGCGCGAGCTTAAAGAGGAGAATTCCCCCTTCACTCGCGCATGTGCTTTAGAGCTTTTGTATATCTACCGCGGCGATCCACCCACGGTTTTTTAGACTAGTACTTCAAGTTTGTATAAAGCGGGAAGCGGTCCGTCAGCTCGGTAACTTGTTTGCGAGCGGCGGCCAGAACAGCTTCATCCTTCGACGATTTCAAGGTAGTCGCGATGATGCGGCCGATTTCCTTCATGGCTGCTTCATCCATGCCGCGCGAAGTCGCCGCCGGGGTACCAAGACGGATTCCGCTAGTCACGAATGGACTGGTCGGATCGTATGGGATTGCGTTCTTGTTGACCGTGATTCCGATCGAATCAAGGACGTGCTCTGCATCTTTACCAGTAATGTTCAGATTACGGGTATCAATCAGCATCAGATGGTTATCGGTACCGCCCGATACCAGGTTAAGGCCTTCGGCAAGCAGCGTCTCGGCCAAAGCACGAGCGTTCTTCACTACGTTTTCCGCATAAGTTTTGAAGGAAGGTTGTAAAGCTTCACCTAGAGCAACAGCTTTGGAAGCAATGACATGCATCAGCGGACCGCCTTGTGTACCTGGGAATACCGCTTTATCAATGGCAGCTGCCCATGGCTGACGGCACAAAATCATCCCGCCGCGTGGACCACGCAGCGTTTTGTGCGTCGTCGTTGTCACAAAATGAGCATGCGGCACCGGATTCGGATGCAAACCGGCAGCTACTAGGCCGGCGATATGCGCCATATCGACGAGGAACAGGGCGCCCACATCGTTTGCGATCGAACCCAGTTTTTCAAAATCGATGATGCGCGGATAAGCGCTCGCGCCAGCAACAATAAGGCGAGGACGATGCTTAAAGGCAAGCTTACGGACCTCGTCATAGTCGATCAGGAAGTTGTCTTCCCGAACTCCATAAGCGGCAAAATTGTATAAAAGGCCGGAAGCATTCACCGGGCTGCCATGCGTCAGATGCCCGCCGTGAGCCAGATTCATGCCCAGAACAGTGTCTCCATATTTGAGTGCGGCGAGGTATACGGCCATATTCGCTTGCGCGCCGGAGTGAGGCTGTACATTGGCATGCTCTGCACCAAACAATTGTTTTGCCCGATCACGCGCAATATCTTCAACGATATCGACATGTTCACAGCCGCCATAATAGCGTTTGCCAGGATAACCTTCGGCATACTTATTCGTCAGAACCGAGCCCATCGCTTCCATAACAGCTTCACTAACGATATTCTCCGATGCGATCAGTTCGATATTGTTCCGCTGGCGGCCCAGCTCCAGGTTCATCGCTTCCAGCACTGCCGGATCTTGTTTTCTCAAATTGTCCATATTTCCGTAATCCTCCCTTTGTACACTTTTCTAAAATATTGCTATTCACAATTCGATGACTCTTGAACTTGAGGTAGAGCGTAAACCGCGCGTTCTCCGCCGATCAGTTTCGGCCGGGTCCAGGCAGCAGTGACACGCGCCATTCCAACCGATCGTATCGATGGGCGAAACGGAACAGCAACGCGGCGCAGATGCATCCCGATCAGCGTTTCGCCGATATCCACCCCGGCATGAGCTTCTATCGTCTCTGCCAAGCATGGTGAGGCGAACCGTCGATAAGCAGTAGCGGCCATAGATCCCCCAGCCTTTGGCACAGGGACGGCGGCGACTTCCGTCAGACCCAGCCGTTCCAGCACAGCCCGTTCCAAGACCAGCGCGCGGTTCAAATGCTCGCAGCACTGAAAGGCAACATCAAAGCCGTACTTGGACCGCACCTGATCAATCCCGGTATAGATTGCGGCGGCGATATCCTCAGCCCCACCGGTTCCAATCCGCTTACCGGCCACTTCGCTAGTGCTAGCGCCGATGACCATTAGCTGGTGAGGACCAAGCTGAGCTGCACCGGCCACTTCTTCCACGATTTCCGCTACCTGCTCCCGAATCTTCTCGAGTTCTTCCTTTTCCATTCTGCTTACTCCCTTCTGTCCAAAGAAGTCACAACATCCTTAGAGTCTGTCCTTATTATACCTAAAACCGCCGGATAAGGTGCCCAAAAACTTAAGAGGGCCCTTGCAAAGTTATCAATGGAGGCGATATATGGTATGAAGGGAGAGCGGAAAGAAGCACCGAATTACCGAAGAGCGGAAAGCCTCTTTTTCCTCAAGATAAGAAAAACTAACAACGACAAAGCGACCTCTTGCAACAAAAAAAGAGCATGACGCTACCAACACGTCGTGCTCTTTGCCCAGGCGACCGGCCGTATACTCCGATGCTCCATCGTGGTTTGATCCACTCTCGTCGCCAGTTACATCGGAACTAAAGTTTCTGTTTTTAGAATAAAGCATCGGCCGGACAAATGCAACGGTTTTCCAGTTTTCTCCCTTAAACCGAATAAGGACCGTCCTTCAGCTTATCAAGCAATTTCTCTAAGGAAGTTCGGATTTCCGCCGCCGTTCGGTTGTAATCCTCTCTGGAGCCACCGAAAGGGTCGGATATATCGTGAACCGGCATTCGCTGCCGCAGCACGTTAAGCCGCTCTTCCTCGGCTGCGGTCCATTCCCGTCCCAGCACCTTGTTAAGCTCCCGGTCTGCAATCAAGCGCTGCAGCTCCTCCCGCTCCGCCACCACGGTTTTATCATCTTCTACAAATTCCTTGAGGGTATAGATTTTCTCGGCCGCCTCTGGAAACGTATGAACCACCTGACGTTTATGCCCTTGGGTTAACGTAAGAATCAAATCGGCCCATTCCGTCAATTCGGCATACAGCTGCTTCGATACGATCGGATCGATAACCCCGAAATCCCGCAGCACCGCCTCGGCGTGCCGTGAAATTGCCATACCGTCCATCGCCGCCACTCCGGCGGAACGAACCTCAATATCCAAGCTCCGTTCCCGGGCCATTTTACGCAGCATGCCTTCCGCCATTGGGCTGCGACATGTGTTTCCCGTGCATACAAACAAAATGCGCATGCGATTTTCACCTCCATGTCGGATCATTCAATATATTTTTATGGGCGCGAATACGTCGCTTCTTTTCACTGTTATTTTATCAAAAGATAAATAAGAGACCAAACGCAAGTAAAATCGCTCCTCCGGCGGCTTCTCCGTAATCGCCCAGCTTCTGACCCATCCCGCGGCCCATCACGAGTCCGAGCACCGACATGAGGCCGCCAAAAAAGCCAAAGGTCAGCACGGTTAACAGCCAGTCCCCACGGAACATGCCCAATGTTACGCCGACGGAAAACGAGTCGATACTGACGCTTAATGAAAACAAGAGAACACCGAACCAGGTCCGATGGTTGATCGATTGCACCCCGCTGCCTTTGACCGAGCTGACAATCATATGAGCACCGAGTAGAAACAGCAGCCCTCCAGCCACATACCTCGCCAAATTTCCCAGCAGAACACCGACATATTGGCCCGCTAAAATGCCGAGCAGAGGCATCAACACGTGAAAAAGAGCCACCGCCATCCCGATCCGGAGCGCATCGGCTCGCCGAACTCCCTTCATTCCAATGCCAATCCCCAGGGAAAATGCATCCATTCCTAGCGCCATCGCCATTAGAAGGATCGTCATTAGCTCCCCAAGCCGCTCATAAGCCTCCGCCATTCCGCTTATCCTCCAAGTCCGAGTGTTTTGTACAACCATATGCGGACAGGTTTCATTTCATGACTTGGAGAGGGGTTATAGGAGTTTAGGGGGCGGAGAACAATATAAAGGCCGGCCGGGTCGGGTCGGATCGAGGCGGGGCGGATGAAAATAAGGGTAAAAAAGGGCCTTATCTCAGCAATTTTGGGGTGATTTGTAGAAATAGGGGTATTTAATGGCCTTATTTTCGGAAAAGTACTGCAACACCCACGATATTAGGGGTTCCCCGCCAAAATAGGGCCAAAAATTACCCCTAAATTCATATTAATTCTCAAAAGCACCCAAATAGGTCCATAATTTACCCTTATTTTCGAAGCCACTCTATTTATACGAGGACTGCTGGTCGGGCGAATAACAAGGATGTGGGCAGCTGAGTTTGCCTGGCTCGCTAATCCGAATCATCCTTAGGCTTCGCCAAACAAATCTATCTGCCTAGGGGGCAGCTCCCGTACCGGCAGGCCTAGAATCTCCATCATTTGAAGCGCATTTGCAGCGGCATCGCCGCCGGAATTGTTATTGAAGATCATACAGATCTCCTTCGTCCCTTTGGACTCAAGTTCAACCAGCTTGTCTCGCCATTCTAGAAGCTCCTCGCGGCTATAGCGATACAAATTGCGAAGCTCCCGCCAATGCGGAGACCCGCTTTGCATCCAGCCGCTCTCATTTCGCCCATGCAAGCGAACGAGCGTCAAATTCGCGTCCGTCGGCTCAAGCACTGTCGGCACCGATCCCTGACCTGCCTGCGGCTCATCGCAAACGATATGAATCCAGCCTTCCTCACGCATGAACGAAAGTGTTCGCTCGCGCGTATCCCGGCTAAACCAGCTTTGATTACGAAACTCCAGCGCAAGCGGAAGTGCACCCATCCACTTTCGGACCGCCCGAAGCTGGCGAATATGCTCAGGATTGCAATCAAACCAAGGCGGAAACTGAAACATAATCGCTTTCAGACGACCGGACTCCACCACCGGCCGGATGGAATCAAGGTAGGCCTGGAACATTTCACCTGGTCCACCAAACGGCGTTTTTCCTCTGGCGTGTCCCGTCATCCCTTGGTATGCCTTGAGGATAAACGATAGGCCCGGCGGCGTCTCCGCCAACCAGCGCCGGTACGTGTCTTCATTCAGAATGGCGTAAAAGGAGCTGTCTACTTCTAACACGGAGAAGTATCGTGCATACCATGCCAGCTTCTGCTTTGCTGACGTTCCGGCAGGGTACAGATCGTCATGATCTCCCCAGCCGGTCAGCCCGATTTCGATCATATCTCCCCCTGCCTTTCCCACGATTCTTCCCGGGTCAGTCTACCTCGATGACCCGGTGTCCGGCTGCTTTCATCAGCCGGTTCATGACGGCGGCACCGAGACCGGTCTCCGGACAGGTCTCGGCCAGAATGCACGTGACGCCGCATTCGTCGAAGCGGCGGAGCGCCGCGTACAGACGGTGCGCCGCCGTCTCAAGCTCCGCTTCGCTGCCAAGCGATTGCACGCAGTCCGCGCGGTAGAGCGGCAGGTGCTCGTCAAAGGCGAGCACGCCGGTCTTCTCCCCGCGCGCCTTGGCCGCGCCGAGCTCGGCAGCGATGCGGGCCGCCACTTTGTCGGCGGCGGCCCCGCGCACGAGACGCATAACGCCCTTCGGGGCGTAATGCGTGTACTTCATGCCCGGCGCGCGCGGCGCGGCCGGGCTCGCCTCGGCGCCGCCCGCAGCAGGCTGCTGCAGGGCGGCGTCCAGCCGCACGCCCGCCTGCGTGAAGCGGGCGAGCTGCTCCGCCGTGATCCCGCCAGGGCGGAGCACGGTGATGCCCCCATCCCGGCCGACCTCAATGACCGTCGACTC
Organism: Paenibacillus puldeungensis; assembly: GCF_042678945.1. Classification (NCBI taxonomy): domain Bacteria; kingdom Bacillati; phylum Bacillota; class Bacilli; order Caryophanales; family Paenibacillaceae; genus Paenibacillus; species Paenibacillus puldeungensis. The sequence continues at coordinate 19,101 of NZ_JBHTLM010000026.1, forward strand.
CACGCCCACCCCGGTGGGCCCGCCGTCGACGATGCCGTCAATGCGGCCGGTCAAATCCTCGCCCACGTGGCTCGCCAGCGTGGGGCTCGGCCGCCCGGACCGGTTGGCGCTGGGCGCCGCCACCGGGCAGCCCGCTGCGGCGATGAGCCGCAGCGCGACATCGTGGGCCGGCATGCGCACGGCCACGGTGGACAGGCCCGCCGTCACCCGCGGGGAGACGGCGCCATTCAATACGGGCAGCACCAGCGTCAGCGGCCCGGGCCAAAACGCCTCCATGAGCCGCCGCTCTGTCTCGCCTACGGCAGCGACCAGACCTTCAAGCTGGCTCATCTCGGCAATATGAACGATCAGCGGATTATCGGACGGTCGCCCTTTGGCCTCGAAAATGGCCTCCACCGCCTCCGTATTCCGCGCATCCGCACCAAGTCCGTATACCGTTTCCGTCGGAAACGCCACCGTTCCTCCGGCAGCCAATACGGCCGCCGCTTCTTGCAGAGACTTCTCGGCCGTAGCGTCCTCTTCAGCCGTTACATCCCACCAGCGTGTATTTTTATTAGCGTCCCCGGTTAACTCTCCAACCGTACATTTTTCTTCATTTCCATTCATCGTGTCTCATCCCAAACTTTCAGTAATATGCTTCTATTATACCCGAACGAACCTGCGAGAATAGCCCTGATAGGTCCTAGGGCCAGAAAGAAAACCGTCCGGAGCTCCTCCGCACGGTTCACAGAAACCTAACAATCCGTCATGAAAACAAGCCTACAATCCAGTCCCAAAGCCGAACCAGCATGTCCCATAAAAAGAAGCGAACTTCGGCCTGCTCAGGTCCCGCCTGTACCGGCTGACCTCCGGCAGAGGCGAGCTTAGCGGCACCTGCCGCTCCATCCTTGGCTACCGCATCCCCGCTGCCCGCGTCAATGAAGCAAAGCGGTGGAAACAATACGCACCACCAGTTTTTGCCCTTCCCTTCGCCCAGGGTAACGCGCAGCGCCTCATAATCCCCAGCCGGGTAAACTTCCCCGCCATACATTTTCGTAGGAAAAGGAACGATCCCAAGCTCAACTTTATAACTATAATTCTTGCCGTTTTCCTTTAAAGTTTGTCCCACCTGATCCTCAATGGCCGCCATGTTCTGGCGAATGACCAGACGGGCCTCCTCAAGACTTTGTGGATCTTCAAGTTGGCTTACCCAGCTGTTCATCTGTTCCACAACGGCATCGCGTACGCGGCGCTTAACCGCCTGATCCGCCGCTCCGTCCGAATTGGCCAAAATACGCAGCCGAATCGAGTCCTGAGGAATCCCCCCCGCTGCTGCGGCTGTATCATTCATTTGTCCTTCCCAGGACATAAGCAGCATCAGGAAACTAAATAAAATAAGTGCAATTTTATGCCGATGACGAAATGGTCGATTATGGTTCATCGTCTACTTCTCCTCCCACCAAAACGCTGATGTCTATCAGTATGTCCGGTTGAGAGAGATGTAAACCTATGAATCTATTAAAAATGAAATCACCTAGGAGACTTAAAATAACGATCGGTTACCGCTCCGTTTTGACCGCAGCAAAGCGGGGTGAAGAAATATTGTTCTCCTCTTCCTTCTCTTGCCCATAAATGCGAATGCTCATCGCCACCCCGAGGCTCATCATATTGATGAGAAGCGAGGTCCCCCCCGAACTGATAAATGGCAAAGTAATACCTGTCAGAGGCATCAGGCCGATGAACATGCCGATATTCTCGAAAATTTGGTATAGCAACATGGCAACAATGCCGACAATCAAATACGGTCCGCCAGGATCTCGGCATTCCAGTGAAATTAAAATCATCCTATGAATGAGTACAAAATATAGCAGCAATAGCAGCGAACTCCCGAGGAATCCGAATTCTTCAGCTACCACGACAAAGATCGAATCAGAATAAGTCAGCGGAACACGGCCCGATTGAACCGTTTCGCCTTTCATGTAGCCTTCTCCGGTCATACCGCCGGAAGCAATCGCCAGTTTAGCATTTCTCGTGTGGTATGAAGCATCCACCGAGGCTTTTTCCGGCACGAGCCATGGATCAATCCGGCTTATCCAGTGTTCCCGGCCAATTTCCTTAAAGAAGGAATAGACCTGGTCATGATAAACCTTGTAAGCCGTGATCCCTCCAAACACCGAGCTTGCAAAAATTACAAGCGCAATGAGGGCATGCGTATATTTTATATTTCCAATCCACAGCATCCCGGCAAGGATGATGATATAACTGAGGGCGTTACCCAGGTCATTTTGTGCCATAACTGCTACAAAAGGAAGGAAGGTCAGCAGGCATATCGGAAACACATCACGCCAAAATGACAAACGCAGTTTGCGCTTCCGAACCAGGAGAAAGCCGAGAAAAATGACAAGCAGCAATTTAAAAAGCTCTGCGGGCTGGAAGCTTTGCTTGATGATCGGGATCGTAATCCAGCCCGTCGCATTGTAATACGTGTTTCCGACGAACATCACAAGCACCAGCAGCCCTAGCCCGAATGCATATAAAAACGGCGCATATTTCATAAGCAATCGGTAATCCAGCAGAGAAACCGCAAAAAAGACGGGAAAACCTAGCGCATAATAAGCAGCCACGCGAAGATGATAGCCATGGTATTCGGTATTTACGGTAGCGCTGTAAACCACCGCGATACTGATAATCATGAGTAACACCAGGATAAATACGATCGTATAATCGATTTTCTTAAGTTTGTTTAGCACGTTAATCCTCTTTTCCGTTAATGGCTCGACCCGGCTTCTAACTTCCTTTATCCTTGTATCCCATAGTTATACTTTAAAAGAAACCGTCCAAAAGTACAAACACTCATTCTCCTCTATATTATATGTCGGTTTACCGCCCAAAAATGAAAAATGAGCCCCTGACAAAATTGTCAGAAGCTCTTGGAACAGGCATTTCCTCAAAAAACATTCGTAATGAAAGAAAGTGTTCCTGTTGCGGCCGTCACCGCAAAAATACCAATCGTTTGAATGTTACCAATGCTCACCGCAAAGGTCGTTCCAGCCGGAACAGTCGTAGTAAAAGTAGTAGCGTTATAGCGGGTAATCCGAAGCTCTATGGTTCCCGTCGTCGTTGATACAGTTACAATTCCCGATGTCCCTGGCGGATCTGCAGCTACGTAGAAGCCTTGCCCTACTCCCGCACCAAGCGTGTACGGGAAGTTTAATGTTACTGGCATGTCCAAAGCCCTCCTTTTCTATTGATACCATACTCTATGTAGAGAGCGAGAAAGAGTTGGCGGCATTTGGAGGACGAGTTTCACCTAATTTTCTCAAGCGTTCACATCGTTCCGCTTAAGTCGTCTGATGGATAACGCCGAAACAAGCATCAGGAAGACGAGGTTCATGACGAAGAATTGAATCGTCTGCATACTCGTCAGCTTCTCCTGGCTAAGCACGCCCATCCCGATCGTTAGCAGCGAATAAGGAAAGATCATGCCGATGTTACCCACGTAAAGCCCAATGCCGATAAATACCGCGCAAACACTGATCCCGATGGGAAGTGCAAAGCTTTTGATACGCAGGGATAATGCAAGCTGAACGGAGCTAATCGTAATTGCGGCAATCCAGCCGCGGAATACCCAACCCACAGTTTCTTCTGGAACAGCGAACGGCATACTTAATACATATCCTGCCACTAAGTAGAGGACCGTAAAGAGGATTTGCACCAGGAAAATGAGTGTCCCTACGATCGTAAGCTTGGATATAAAAATACTAGCGGCGGATACTGGAGCCGTCATCACCATGTTCCAGTTCTTATTCATATGCTCCAGCCGGCAGACGTAAGCGCAGCAGATCGCAATCAGCACCGGCAGAAAAAACTCCCCGTAAAACAGGCTCACCTGCGTCCAAAGGCTGTACCAGCCGTTCGTCAGAGCCGCTCGGTTCATATAGTAATTGGCACAACCGAGCAGCGTGCTGAACACAGGAAGTGCTATCAGTATCGGCCATAGGTAGGAATGGCGCATTTTCATCCATTCCGCTTGAATGCATCTTTTCAACATACTTGTCCCCCCATAATTGTTGTGCAGTCTTCATTCGCCTCTACACTAAACATCCTGACGCCCAAAGTGAATGCTTCCCAGGGTGTAGGCAAGAAGCGCTGCGAGCAAGGCTATCAGCGGCAGGATCGGATGGACAGGATTATCAACGAACTTCATGATCTCGTTCTCATAGCTGTAGGTGACCGGACCCAGCCCCGTATAGTATGACCAGATGAAAAATCGCCGTATCGCAGCAGGAAATAGATCGGCGGTTAATCCGATAAACCCGCCGAACATACCTAATGAAAGGGCGAAGGCTTGATTTTTCACCACGAGTGACACCCACTGCTGCAAGGCAACAACGGCCAGACTGGTAAGCATCGCTGAACCTATAAATTTCAGCAGCATTCCTCCCGGTAGCGCTGGAAAAGCATTCGCTGCTCCGAAAGCTGTAATCACGACCACCTGCAGAATTACGGCAAAAAGCAGGAGTAGCACGGCACAAGCATATTTTGCAGCATACAGACGACTGCGTTTGACCGAAGCGGACATTAGCATCTTCCATGTGTTCCCCTTATGCTCCATGTCACATATGCGGGAGACGATGACCGCTGACAGGATCGGCAGAAACAACCCATTCATTGAGGATACCGTCATGACGGTATCTGCCCAGCCTACCTCACCCGGATGTTGAGCCAACGCCATACTGACAGAAATGCAGGCCCAAGCTAGCTCAACAGATAAAAGCAGCGGAATCATCAGAAAGATACGTTTGCGACGCAATTTATAAAATTCAAGAAAGACGGATCCCATTACAGGCTCTTCTCCTTTCCCGTAAGCTCGAGGAAAATGCTCTCGAGGTTTCTCTTATGCTCTTCGATACGCAAGACATCGATACCCGCCTGAACCAGTAAGCGATTGGCCTCAGCTACCCGCCGATCGTCTATGCCTTCCAACGCGAGTACCTCTCCTTTAGGGAGTGCTCTGATGCCGCCGGATAGCAACAATTTTGCAGCTGCCTCGTTATTTTCCGTTTTGATCAGGATGCTTGGCGTGCTTCGGCGCTGCAGGGCCTCCATGCTTCCCTGGAACAGCAGCTTGCCATCATTAATAATGCCGACCGAAGTGGCGATTTGTTCGATTTCCGACAGCAAATGACTGGAAATCATCACTGTCATTCCGTACTTTTGCGGCAGTGATTTGATCAGCTCCCGGACTTCCCCGATCCCGGAAGGGTCGAGCCCGTTCGTCGGCTCATCAAGGACGAGCAGCTTCGGAAAAGCGAGGAGAGCCATGGCAATGCCGAGACGCTGCTTCATGCCGAGGGAATACTGCGATACCTTTTTGTCCTTTTGGTTCTCAAGCCGGACGATATGCAGCGCCTCCATGACGTTTTTGTCCGGAGCCTCACGCAAACGCTGCATGACCCGCATATTCTCCAGGCCCGTCAAATGGCCGTAGAAAGAAGGAGACTCGATCAGCGAACCCGTCTGGTGCAATATCGCCTGGCTGTTCTCGTAGAAGTCTTTTCCTAAAATCATCACTTTTCCTTCAGTTGGCTTGGCCAGTCCCAACAGCATTTTCAGTGTAGTCGTTTTGCCAGCTCCGTTCGGCCCAAGGAAGCCATAGACCTCCCCCTCGTAAACGGTCAAATTCACATCATTGACCCGGTATGCGCCCCCGTAACGTTTTGACAGGTTATGCGTCGATACGATCGTGTTCAATGTATTTTCACTCCTATTCGAATATAGTGAACCTTGCTTCATCCTTTACTCATTGTAGAGACGTGACCTTACATCAACCTGATGCTAACCTTACGCCAACCTTAAATCAGAGCAGGGATGGGTTCGATGTGTTTTGCACGGCAGGGATTGAGGATCATTCAATCGAATAAGAACATCATTGTTTTTCTAGTCAGGCAGGGGATGAACATGAACATAGAAGATGTAAAACAGAAAAAAATACTCATCGTCGACGATGAACAGGAGCTTCGTACGATGATTGACGGATTTTTGCGTAAAGAAGGCTTTTCGCGAATCTATCATGCGGGCAATTGCGTGGAGGCTTTGGCAGTATGCCGCTCAAGCAAACCGGATCTTGCCATTCTGGATGTTATGCTGCCGGACGGCGACGGCTTTGGCTTACTGACCTCCATCCGGCAGTTTTCACAAATTCCTGTGCTTTTTGTATCCGCGAGAGGAGAAGATGAGGATCGGCTGCTCGGGCTTGGACTTGGCGCCGACGATTATATAGTCAAACCGTTTTTACCACGGGAATTGATCTTGCGACTGACGGCTGTATTAAAGCGGGTTTACACCATGCCCGTGCGTGAAGCACTGCCGATATTTCAGCTTGGCGAATGCACCGTCAATTTGGAAAGTGCGGTGGTCAGTGGGGGAACGGGCGAGCAGCCGCTCACCGCTAAGGAGCATGCCCTGCTCCTAAAGCTTTACGAGAACCGGGGCCGCATTGTAACGAGCGACGCCCTGTGCCAAGCTGCGTGGGGAGACGACTACGCCGGGTATGAAAATACTTTAATGGTTCATATTCGGCGCATCCGGGAAAAAATTGAGCCCGTTCCTTCCAATCCGGTTTATTTACTTACCGTTAGAGGGTTAGGCTACAAGCTGCTGGCAGGGGAGGCGTAATCGATGGATGGAGCCGTACGTATTTTGCGGCGTTTCGTGGTTGGGACGATCCTGATTTCGTTTTTTCTGCTGGTCCTGAATTTTATCATTCTGGCCGTTTGGTTTTTCCGGGGCACCTATGAGGGCGAATCTCCGCAGGCGGTGGTGGAGAAAGTGGCGAAAAGCCTAGAACCGGTAGGCGGGCAGGCAGGCTACACCCTTGATCCGAAGGCCGAGCAGCAGCTCAGCCAGCTTCATGTTTGGGCTATGCTGGTGGCCCCCAATGGGCATGTGGTTTGGAGCCATCAACTGCCCACCGAAATTCCGCGCACCTACTCGCTTGTTCAAGTAGCGCAGTTTTCAAGAAATTTTTTGAATTCGTACCCTACTTTTGTGTGGGAGCATGGTCAAGGGCTTGTGGTCATCGGCTACCCGAAGGACAGCATCGCCAAGTATGAGTCTCTCTTTCCCACGGATTGGGTAAGGGAAATCCCACTACGCTCCCTTGGTTTGCTCAGTGGCAATTTGCTGCTGGCTTTACTTCTGGCGATTCTGATTGGGTCCAGGCAAATCAAATCCTTAAAGCCGCTGATCGCCGGGATCCACGCCCTTGGCAAGGAACAGCCCGTCCATCTTGAACCCAAAGGGGTGCTCAGTGATCTGGCTGACAGCATCAATCACACATCAACCCTCCTTCAGGACAAGAACGCCGCGTTAAAGGCGCGGGATGAAGCACGGGCTAACTGGATCGCCGGCATTTCGCACGACATTCGAACGCCGCTGTCCATGATTCTTGGTTATGCCAGCGAGCTGGAGGAAGACGGCTCTGTGCCTGAGGACCAACGAAAAAAAGCCGGTATCATCCGGCGCCATAGCGAAAAGCTTCGCTCGCTGATCAGCGATTTAAATCTTGTTTCCGTCCTCGAATATGAAATGCAGCCCCTGGAATTGAAGCCCGTGAGACTATCTGCACTCGCCCGACAGGTTGCCACGGAATTTCTGAATAATGGTCTGGGGGATGAATATACACTAGAGCTTGACGTTCCTGACGAAAGCCTGAAAGTTTTGGGGGATGAGAAGCTCCTGCTTCGTGCGGTCACGAATCTCGTTCAGAATGGTATCACGCATAACCCGGAGGGCTGCCAAATTTGGCTGAGGACCTCCTTGGACGAGGACGGCAAAACTTGCCGTTTCATCGTATCCGATGACGGAAAAGGGCTGCCGGAGAGGGATCTGCCTTATTTACTGGAGCTGCCTTCGTCCTCCAAAAGAAAAGCCCATGTCCCTGACGGACATGGACTTGGGCTGCCTATGATCTCCCGGATCGCCAAGGCTCACCAGGGCAAGCTTATCTTGACCAGCGAGCCCGAGCAGGGCTTGCTGGCGGAAATTATTCTTCCGGTACTCGTAGCAGATCGTTAGGCTCAAGGGGAACCGCCAGATAGGCTCGCAGTTGGGCCGGCCTACTTGTACTTCGCAGCTTCTTCGCGGCGAATGCCAATCACATGGCGATCGATACCGGCGAGATCGGGGATTGTGACGATCTCGTCCCAGAAGCCGGCCGCGCGCAGCATGTCAGCGACGGCTTCGGCCTGGCCCATGCCGAGCTCGAAGCCGATCAGGCGAGGCGGGACCGGGAGCAGCGCGAGCTGCGCCAGCATGGTCCGGTAGGGCGCAAGCCCGTCCGGGCCACCATCGAGCGCGCCGCGCGGCTCGTAGTCGCGCACCTCCGGCTGGAGGTGCGCAATGTCCTCCGCCGGAATGTACGGCGGATTGGACACCACGATGTCCAGCGGCTCGCCGGCAAACGGTTCAAGCAGGTTCCCCTGCTTGAACTTCACCGCGAGGCCGAGCCGCCGGACATTGCCCTGCGCCACCGCCAGCGCTTCCGGCGAGATATCGCTCGCCGTAATGCGCCATGCTGGGCGCAGGTGGGCCAGGGCAGCGGCAATCGCGCCGCTGCCGGTGCCGATGTCGGCGGCCGCTGGCGCGCCGCCGGGCCACAGCAAATCGCCCTCGACGGCGATTCGCTCCACGAGCAGCTCCGTTTCGGGGCGGGGAATCAGCACGTCCGTCGTGACCTGAAAGGTCAAGCCGTAAAACTCCTGTTCCCCGATGATATACTGCGCTGGCTCGCCCGCCGCTTTGCGGCGGATCACCGCTTCCCAGGCGTCCCTCTTGTCCGCCGGGAAAGAATCCCGCAGCGCGGCTAAATACGCCGCGCCGGACATGCCGAGCACGTGGCGAAGCAGCAGCTCGGCGTTGCTCTCCGGCTCGCTTACACCCGCCGCCGCTAAAAAAGAAGAAGCCTCTTTACGGGCTTCCCAAATGCTGCAAGCTCCAGATAATACATATCCTTCACTCATCCGATGTGTTGTTCTCCTTTTTCCATCAATTCCGCTTGCTCCGCAATCGTCAATGCCGAAACGATCTCCTCGATCTCTCCGTTCATGACTTGATCCAGCTTGTGCAGCGTCATACCAATCCGATGATCCGTTACCCGGCTTTGCGGAAAATTGTACGTCCGGATCCGTTCACTGCGGTCCCCGGTACCGACCTTGCTCTTACGCTCGCCGGCATACTTTGCTTCTTCTTCCTGCCGTTTCATATCAAAAATACGGGCCCGCAGGACCTGCAGCGCTTTCTCCTTATTGGAGTTCTGCGATTTACCGTCCTGACAGGTTGCAACGATCCCGGTCGGAATGTGCGTTACGCGCACGGCTGATTTTGTTGTGTTAACGGATTGTCCGCCCGCCCCGCTGGAGCAGAACGTATCTACACGAATATCCTTGTCGAGGATTTCGATGTCCACATCCTCGACTTCCGGCAGCACCGCTACCGTCGAAGTCGACGTATGAATCCGTCCGCCGGACTCAGTAGAAGGAATACGCTGTACGCGATGCGCGCCGCTTTCGTATTTCATTTTGCTGTAAGCGCCACGGCCGTTGATCATGAAGATCACTTCTTTAAAGCCGCCAAGGTCGCTTTCGTTCATATCCATCACTTCAACACGCCAGCCTTGCGAATCGGCATACCGCGTATACATCCGGTACAGGTCGGCAGCAAACAAAGCCGCTTCGTCCCCACCGGCAGCACCGCGAATTTCGACAATTACGTTTTTATCATCATTCGGGTCCTTGGGCAGCAGCAAAATGCGAATTTTCTCTTCCAGAGCTTGCTGGCGCTCGGTAAGATCATCAATTTCCATCTTCACCATTTCGCGCATTTCATCATCCAGCTTCTCCGCCTGCATCACTTTTGCAGCTTCCAGCTCTCCGATTACATTTCTATATTCGGTGTACGCCTCATAAGCCGGCTGTAGATCCGATTGCTCTTTGGAGTATTCCCGCAGTTTCTTAGTGTCGTTCGCCACATCCGGATCGCAGAGCAGCTCACTCAGCTTCTCATACCGGTCAGCAAGCGATTGTAGTCGGTCCAACAAGGGAAGTCACCTCTCTTTACGTCACAATTTCCTAAAAAAATCGCTCACCCAAATTCACAAACTACAAGGATAAACGACTTTTTATTATAACATAGTTTGTTGATAATGGCTAGACCCCCGTTTGCTGAACCAGCCATTTTGCTGAGCGTGCTCATCTTACTAGATGTGTTCATTTTACCCGGTATATCCAGCTACTCGGTGCGTTCATTTACTAGGTACGTTCATTTACCTGGTGTTTTCATTTTACTCGGCGTGTTCATTACTTAACGTGTTCATCTGACTGGGCTTTTTCATTTTACTCGGTTTATTCAGGTTACTGGGTGCATTCTATTTGTGCTTTTAACCAATCAATTGGTCTGCCCAATACCCGAAACCCAGAAAACTACAGGGTTGACCCAGCGCTAACGAACTGAATAAGCGTTATTTGGCCCAAAGTGCTCTCCTGTAGATTCTAACGAACTCAGTTAACGCTATTTTGCCTTTTTTGCTGATGAATGGCGAAAAAACATGCAAATAGCGTGTCTCAGGTTCGTTAGATCTTCAAAAAGCCGTTTTCCCTCCAAATAGCGCTTATTGGGTTCGTTAGAGAATCTCCACTTTCGTTGATCTACTTTCGTTAATCCGCTTACGTCAATCTACTATCAATGTCTTACCCACGTTGACCTACTTTTGATGTCCTGCTTTCATTGATCTGCTATCGTCGGCTTGCATTCGTTGGGCAGCTTTCGATGATCACGCGTCCAAAATATGCTGCTCGCCCACATAAAAAAACCGCGAGCCCAGCAAGGTGCCGAAGCTCACGGTCAGAATTAAGCTGTACTGATATTGATATGTGCTGTTTGAAAATGTACTTCCTTTATCTCTGCATACCGAATCCGGCTGGAGAACGGTGAGCAATGATTTGGGCAATCAGCGACTGTTCTAGCTCCGCATTCCATTTTCGGACCATTCCCGGCAGCAGACATGCATCCACGATGACCCATACTGTTAAGGCGATCGCCAGCAAGACCACGGGGATCAAAAAGAAAAACGAATACATGCTATCCGGTGATTCTACGCTTTCTACCCCAACCGAAATAGCAAACACTATGTAAAAAAGGATTACCAGGAAAAATAAGCAGAGTTGTATGACACCCGTACCAATTCTTTTCAAATAGAAACGATGCACACCTAAATGACCTGCCAGCAGCATGAGATAAGCTAACCCGAGCGACTTCTCCCGTTTGTTCATTTCTGAATTCAGCAAAAGCAGCTCTGTCGTGGTTAGATCGCTCTTCGTCATGTTCATTAGATAGGGTATTCCGGGGATCTGCCGCGGTCCATGAAAATTTGATCGATCAAGCGGTTTTCCACCATAGCGTTATGTTCTTTTACCCAAGTATGCAGCAGGAATGCATCGACAATCCACCAAACAAACGTAGCGATCATGCCAAATACGGTGATACTCAAAATAAGCTGCGCAATTGCAGAACCGTTTCTACCCATGTAGAACCGATGGCCACCGAAGATGCCAAGGAAGTACCACAAAACGTAAGCAACGACCATGTTTTTGCCTTTACTTTTCACCTCAGCCTCCAAAAGCAGAAGCTCGCGGGTATCCAACTGGCTCTTTCTTGAAATGCCGTAATCCATACTCATTTGACAAACTCTCCTCTTCAATGGTGATAAAAAACTGATTTCAGTATACTCATTGCACTTACGCAATACAATAAAAAAATTTCCATTTCGCCCGTTTTCGAAAAATAAAAAAAGAGGCTGCTCTTATGAGCAAAACCTCCTATTTTTATTGTAAAATTCACTGATAAAAATACAATTTTTTACACATTAAAACGGAAATGCATGATGTCCCCGTCTTTAACAACATAGTCTTTCCCTTCAAGGCGGAGCTGGCCGCGTTCACGCGCTGCGTTCATAGATCCGGCGGCTACCAGGTCATCATAGGATACGACCTCGGCCCGAATAAAGCCACGCTCAAAGTCGGAGTGGATGACACCGGCTGCCTGTGGAGCTTTCGTGCCTTTACGAATCGTCCACGCACGTACCTCCTGTACCCCAGCTGTAAAATACGTATAAAGTCCCAGCTCACGATATGCCGCTTGAATCAGACGGTCAAGACCTGAGGCCTGAAGGCCAAGCTCCTCTAGGAACATCGCTTTATCTTCGCCCTCAAGCTCGGCGATTTCCGCCTCCACTTTGGCACTGATCGGCACAACTTCGGCATTTTCTGCAGCGGCAAACTCCTTCACCTGCTGTACAAACGGATTGTTGTCCACATCGGTAACGCCGTCCTCGCTGACATTCGCCGCATAAAGCACAGGCTTCAACGTAAGCAGATGCAGGTCACGGACGATGACTTTCTCTTCATCCGAAAGCTCCACACTACGAGCCGGCTGGTCGTTGTACAGCGCCTCTTTGATGCGCTCAAGCACTTCGACTTCCTGCTCATACTGCTTATTGCCGCCCTTCATATTTTTGCGGGAGCGCTCGATTCTTTTTTCCACGCTTTCAACGTCGGCTAGTATCAGCTCTAAATTAATCGTTTGAATGTCGCTGATCGGGTTGATCTTCCCGTCAACGTGCGTAATGTTCTCATCCTCGAAGCAGCGGACAACGTGAACAATCGCATCCACCTCACGGATGTGCGCCAGGAATTTGTTGCCGAGTCCCTCGCCTTTGCTTGCACCGCGTACGAGGCCGGCGATATCGACAAATTCAAACGCCGTCGGAACAGTGCGATTTGGAACGACCAGCTCCGTCAATTTATCAAGGCGCTCATCCGGAACCTCCACCACGCCGACGTTCGGGTCGATCGTACAAAACGGATAGTTGGCGGATTCCGCCCCCGCTTGGGTTATCGCGTTAAACAATGTAGATTTCCCGACATTCGGCAACCCTACTATTCCACAAGAGAGTGGCATTTATATAACAACTCCTTAGCATTTCATTTATCATAGGCATTATATATCAATAGTTATTTATAGAACAAGTAAGCGAAGAGATCCCTTCGCTTTTTAAATTTTTCTATAGATATTTATTCCATCCGTTAGACCTTTTTTATAGGCAATGTATACTGCTTTTCTAATCGCAAGCAAAAAAACATTTTCAATATCAATGGCATCGTCGGAATTTAGCATTCCGTTTTGCTTCACGATTGTTACAAGTTGCTCATAAAGTTGACTTTCTTCATTATTAATAATTTCATCATTAATCTCATCGCTTTTTGTTTCAATAACAGGTTCCAGCCACTGGACTAACATGATGTTCATCTCCTATTTCATAAGTTGTCCGAAACATATATAATGTCGAAAGGATACAAATAAATGGCAAGGTGGAAAACATGGCACAACTCCGAGAACCAGGGAGAAGCCGCCTGCCTGAATTGCTTGAGTTAAACCACCTAACAGCAAGAGAACTATCTTTCAAACTGGATGTTACTGAGTCTCATATTTCCAAAGTGATCAGCGGAAAAGTATTTTTTTCTTACCAGTTGGCAGCGAAAGCATCTCAATTATTGCGCTGTACAATGGAAGAACTACACGATTGGAAATGAGACTAGCAGGCGGTAGGAGCGCAAGCCCCTCCCCAGCTGAAACTTAACTAAAAATCAAGTTTTACTATTCTATGTATTTTTCCTCATCACTTCCTCTTCAATAGCACTTATTTCCTTTTCATTAATCCGACCTCGCTTATACATTAATACTTAATTCGACCACTGTAAGCGCTTTATGTACCACGCCCACAAAGTTAGAACTTTTGCACTATCCATGATTTTCCTGCGGTATATTTAATTATATGCGAACAAGCGTTCCTGTCAACGATATATTACCATTTTGGTAATATTGTGAGCGGACAGATTTAGAAACGTCTTGATTAAATAGCTCGTCATTGGTTATTATAAGAACAAACGTTCTTATTGTGAGGTGATGAAAATGCCAAGAGGATTATCTAATGAGGATTACTCTTATGTAAAGCTATACATTTTATTACCGCTGATCCTGTCAGCGTTTGAGCGTGACAAGCATATCGCCGAGCAAGTGTTTAGAACACCACGGCCATATGTGACGTTGCTGGATACGGCGATAAAGCGTGTGGAGGATGACCATAAGGAAGTACGCCGCAAGTTTAGATTGCTCGGGTTAAAGGTATACGGCGAGAAACGAACTGGAGAAGGCATAGAAGCGCGTTATCTATGTAGGGGGTATAATTATGAATTTAGTATGTTGTGGAGCCTGATAAGCGCTGAATCAAGCATACTAATGGAGAAATATTTGGGGCTGGATATATTTAAATACATTGATCCGGCGATACCAGGTGATGGAGAACAGTATGAGTTGCCTAATGATGTAAAACAATGACCATTTAATATTTAACATTATGTTCGCATTATGTTCGGTTGTATTACACAACCATACATGTTATATTTAAGTCACAGCAAGGGAATACGAACGGAGCCAATAAGCCGGGTACACCGGATGAGGATGAAAGGACGATATTAAATGAAATCATTTAGCGAATTGAACGCAACAAACTCCACTATTGTTGAATGGGAAGGCAAAACATTGAAAACCATCCAAGATCCATATGTAAGTGACAACGGTGAACAATACATTGCTCATGCAATTGACGCTGAAGGGAATGAATATCTAATCACATGGTCAGTAATCAATTACGAAACCACGGACGAATCCGAAGCTTGTAACTGGGACGAACCTGTGGGCGTAATGTTGGTAAAGTAGCACCGCCCCTTGAATATGTTGGAGCTGCGTGGGTGGCTCGTCATATGGGCACCACGCAGCAGAATGTGACAAAGTCAGGTATGAGAGCTTTGGAACCGGGATACAGAGGGTCAATGATCCGGCCTGATGCATTGTTTGAGGGGCGACCATTATGGTTTAAAAGTAGATTTGAAAATGAAGAAAGCCCACCGACCGATTGAGGTTAGTGGGCTTTTACACTGTATAGCATGGATTATTTTGTAATCGAAGCTATTTTTTTATCATTATCCCAATTCACTTTTGCCCCGAACGCTTCACCGGCTGCTCGAAGTGGGACATATACACGGCCTTCCAGCACAAAGCCGTCCTCGATCTTCTCACCGTTTACATAGACTTTAGCTTTTTCCACGTCTTCCATCTCCCCATTAATCTTTTTATATGCTTCGCTAATTTGTGCTTGTGATGGTTGCTTACCAGCTCTAAATTGGGAGGTAGTAAGCCCAAACGTCATTTCAAAGTGCGGATAATCCTTAAATGTTTTCCAACTTCCACCCCATTCAAAGCCTAGCTCCTTGGCGATCCCCACGACCTTCATCCAGTTATCGTTTACAACCCACGATACTTTACCGTCAGGCATTAGCAGGGCAAAGTCTATAGCCACGCCAAAGTTATGATTACTGTATCCACCGCGAGCATTAGTAACGATCTTGCCGGGCTTCGTGCGGCCAAGTGCATAGAGGTAGTTTTGCTCTTCTACAGTGCGTAAACCTTGCGTAATAATAATAGTAACGCCTTGAGCATATGTGCGCTCTATAAGGCGTTCCGTAGCTGCTAACACGACTGGATGCAAGCCGGATAGCTTCGATGCTGATTTACTTTTTACGTAGTCGAGAGTGATCACTTGTTATCACCGCTATCTGTAACCTCTGGTAGCCCTGCCAAGCTCGTCAAAAGGCTAGTGATAGTAGCCAACAAAACCGTTCCACCAACCACATACCAATTAACTTGGCTAAATACCGTTGTAGCCCCAATTACACCGATCGCTGTTTGTGCTGCTGTCTTAACTGCGCGGATACCTGCCGCTTTTAACCATTTGATTGTCATTTATAATACCTCCTTAGTTTTTAAGATCATCAATTCGTTTATGGGCTTGTTTAGCAGATTCTTCGACTCGCGTAAGCCTCTCGGAAAAAGCTTCAAAACGTTGGCCCTGAATCTTCTGTTCCACCTTCATGTCATCTACGCCACGTTTGATATATTCCATATCTGTTTTCAAGCTCATGTTGCTGCCGGAGTCTTGTGCAACATCCTTTTTCACTGTCCTGTTGTAATTAGTCCAGCCTAAAAAGATAGCACTTATTCCGGCTGCAATCGCCACCACGGTTTGCCACTCCATTTTAAACACCACCTTAATATAAATAGCCCCCAGATAGGCTTCGAGGGCGAAATAAAAACGCCTTTTGGCGTTGTATTGTGATTATTATGTTATTTGTCAGGTTTGTTTTTTACTCACCCCATGCAAATATCCGCACGTTTGTCGGCCATCCATTATAGTTAGTCACAGTAAGCGTTACTACGTTACCACTAACAGATTCGGGCCATACAGTTTGGCCACTACCAACGAATTTATATTCCGTGCCGCCCCAAAGAGATGATTTAGCAAGTGTAGCCCCAGACGTTGTCCCGTTGGGCGCTGTAGATAATACAAATATGATTGCTGGTACAAAACCACAATCATATTGTATTGATAAAGAAGATGGTGTTCCAAGGTTTGCAGAAATAAATGATTTTCCTACAGCAATCTGCCCGATTTTTGCAGCTAACATTGATGGTGCATCGCTTACACTTGCTGCTACGCCCTTATTAGTAATCTGCGTTGCAATGCTCTGTTTATCGGTTGTGGTTAATCGCTCCAGGGCACCCTGTATGCCAAAAAGGTTAGTGTCATTCGGTATGTTACCAGGCACTAAGTCCGCATCACCTAACACAGTAATCGGCCCATCATATATACCAGCAGCCTTAACAATATTAGTCGTGCCCGGCGTAATCGTCTGTGCTGTGGTTGCCTGCACGGGTAACGTGCCAGTAACAAGTGTATCTCCACCAATGGTTTTACCAGCTCTTACATCTCCTGCTGTTGCTGTGCCTGTCTCACCCCCTTCACCCAATAAGATAAAATTTGTGCCGTCCCAAAATAGTGTATAGACACTCGCATAAAGTTTTGCAGCATTTCCATTTGCTTTCTTGATAGAGCATGCTACACCAGCATTGATTTTTAATGTAGGGGATGTAGTGCTTGCAGAGTTAAATTTGATCGTAAACTTTTGATTTGCATTTATGGTTTCGGTGGTTGTAATGCTATAGGCGTCACCCACATTGGATGTTGTTCCCAAATGGGGCACTTGTTTTGAGTTATCCAGTAGATGAGTATCAACGGTCTCTTTGTTCTGGTTGATTTCTTGCCCGATCCCGTTTAAATCAGTTGGTTTAACCGTATCAGTTAATGTCCAATCTGTCTTTGCCATTATGATGCCTCCTTAATCAAAATCGTTTGCAAAAGCAAAGTGTCCGAAACAATCGGAACATACACGTTATTTGTACAAATCACATCACCGTTTGCTTTCTTAAGATCAATCTTAGTAACAAGTGAAATAGAAGCAGCCGGGACGATGTATTGTAAACCAACTGTAGAAGCAGTTACTTCTTTGACAGTGAAATTGGTGATTTCCACGCTATCATTAAGTACCACTTTGGCAATCTGACCGCTTGTATAGTTGGCAACCTCTGATAGATAAGTAGGCTGAATCATTTAATAACCACCTCCGGTCCTAAGTCAGCAAATGACTTTTCTCCAAGTGTCCATGAGCCGTCCAACTTGTAATTCCATATGATTTCCTGCTTCTTTATGTGTTCTTCCAGCTCTACAGTGCCTTGTAAGCTTGTTTTCTGCTGATATATAAGGTTTGCAGGCTTAACCACTCGTACAGTCCGTTCGACCTCTCGAAACACTGCTGCATTATCTATGTTAGTGGTAACAGTTAGAATAAAGTTTTGTGCGTCAGCACTTACGATTGTCAGGCCCTTACCAACTAGATAATCAAGTCGGTCTTGGAGATATCTCACTGTAAAAGGCGGCTTAGTTGAGTATCGATTTATAAGCCGCTTACGCCTGAAATCTAGCGTTTCCGTTGCTGGGTCGGCTTGTATACCTAGTATCTTTTCACGCCGCTTGATGGCCTGCTCTGACGCCTCAGTAACAAATTGATCATCAAACAGTGTTTTGATCGCCTGTTCTGCCGTTATAATCTCAGCAGATCCAGATTCCGTGAGTTGTACAAAATCGAGTACATCATGGTAAATCTCAGGAAGGTACTCTAAAAGCCTATTCATGTGAGAGTCACCGTCCCGATCACCGGTATTTGCTCATTGGTCAAAGTTACGTTAGCAGCCGCCCCATTAAGCTGTGTGTTGGTAACATCCAAAACACCCGGGACCGTAAGGATACGCGACTCGATTTGAGCAACACGCACGATTAACGCTGTGTCATTGGCCCATGACTGCCGGAGTGATAACAGGTAGTCACTGATTGCTTCTGTTACATCGCTTTGTACCTGCCCTATTGTGGTTCCTGCTGCTAGGGTGAGCGTTGCCGATACGTTGATTGTAATGTTTTGCGCCCCTGTGATCGTCACCTTATGGCCTATTGGAGCCAATCCGATGCCCTGACCGCTGTTTACTTCCGGGTCAATCAACGTCTGCACCTGATCAATAAGCGTTGTGGAAGGAGTGCTAAAATCACTGGCTATGATCGTTGCTTTGACCGTCCCTCCACCGTTCCAGGTCGGGAATACCTTCACACCGCCCACGCCGTTAATTGCAGCGATTTTGGTTTTATAGTCAGCCACATTGCCGCCAAAAGGTTGCTCGTTAATGGCGCTCATATAACGCTGACGTAACGATTCATCTGTTTCGGCATCTTCCCCGGGAACTAATACATCCGTAAGCTCTGCTCGGGCAAGGCCGTCGATGTAGTCGTTTGGAAGCAATGGGCCGAATTCTTTGTTTCCCACCACGCCAGCCGTTTCGCATTCCAAAACCCATTGACCAGTTTCAATTTTACTTACTGCCGTAAAATCAAGGTCGTTGATAGAAAACCAACTACCTACAGGCACGTCGATAGGCATATCACCAGACGCATAAAACAGCCCTTTACGCCGCGCTTTTGTTGCTGGCTCCCTGTTAATCCCGAACTCTCCTGTTCGGCGTTCTAGGTATTCTCCCGTTGCCGTATCTGCGTATGCAAGGTTCTGATTTGCGTCAAATTCAATGTACAATTGAGCAAGCTCGGCAGCAGCCGGGGCCAAGGCGTCATAAATTATCGAGCCTGCCCTCTTGTCAACATCGTTTGTCACCCGTTCCAGCATCCGGTTCAAAATAGCTTCATAGGTTTGGTCCTCATACAACTGCATTCACCTCCTTAGTGAAATCCCCGTAATCTGAAACCACGGTAAAGGTTGCTACAGCTTCGTCACCGTTAATTGTGATCTGCATATCCTCGATACTCGAGATCCTGTCATCTTGCAACAAAGCCTCCCGGATACGCCGATCTATTTCGGACCTTACATAGCCTTCGCTGCGGCCTTGCAGTCCGGTTATCTCGCTGCCGTAATTGGCATCATAGATCAAGTGTGCAAAACGGTCAGTTTGAAGTATCTTATATACCGCCTGCCTGACTGCTTCTAAACCGTCTGTAATGCCCGTAGCCTTGCCGCCTGCGAAGTCTATCCCATATGTTCGGCTTGTTTCTTCTTCATTCTCAGCTTCTAGCAGGTCGCCACCGATCGGTATCATGGGTTCACCACCTTATCCCATACGACATATTTTTGACCGCCTTGTACCCGGAGCAGCAATACGGAATCCCCAACCTTTAAGCCTTCGCGGATTACAATCTTTTCGGTTAGTGCTTCCTCTGTTGGGCCTCCGGTTGTGTTGTGCTTATGCTTCAGATCGATTTCGTATCTAGTGAGCGAAGCAGGGACAATTAAAAAATCCTCATCGAGTGTAAAACGTTGATCCACGTTTACCTCAAGAGGATTTATCTTTGTCACGGAGCCGAACATAACAGACACCGGGTTCCCAGCACCGACGGCACTAGCTCCAAGTATTTTAATCGATTCAGCTAGGCTCATTTAACCACCTTCACATCAATTGATATTGTGTAATCGCTGCCCGAAAACTTATGAGAGCACTCGTCAATCAAAAACAGTTCATTTATAGCCAGTTCTTCGATTACAACTTTAACGTAGCTTCCAGCACGTACCAGAGGATTGCCCAAAGCATCAATCTTAAGGCTTTTCGTCTCTTGGTTCTTGGCTCTCGCCAACTGATCGAGCAAGGCCTTTATTTGCGCCTCATTCTGGTTCTCTTCGACTTTTTGATAGTATTGTAGGCGTCCCCACTTGGCTATATTGGCGCTGTCCTGGGCAATGTAAACATCCCTTTTGCCGGTCTTTTTATTGTCTTTGACCAGCTTAATACGGTTATAGGTGTCAGAATCAATTGTTTGCTCATACGAAAAGTCAGTCATTAGACTTTCATCGCCAATAATCAAATCTACTATCCTGTCTTTGACGTTTTGGACTGCCAGCTTGCCATAATCATCGTAAAAGACGTATATGCTTCCGGTGTTGATCGTTGTAAGTGCAAAAGCCTTATCAATGATATCCAGCAGCTTTTGCCCATCCTCAACCATAGACGGTATTTTGTATTTGGTATCTACGATGTTACCCCACTTAAGCCCAAAGTCGTTGGCGATCCGCTTTACTACGGCGGCGGCTGTGGTGTTTTTAAATACGTAAGTGTCTGTAGCTGTTAGGTATCTGAGCTGGTCATACGCTTTGATGCTTATGGTTTCTTCTTGGTTCCGGCCCACCGAAAAGACATAGCCATAAAAAAGGGGCTTATCATCCCATTTTGCTGAGATGATATCCCCGTTAGATATTTTATAGTTACTGTCTTGCAGCATGGTAAAGTCAAAGCTCCCGGGCTTGCCGATCCGTGATGTTTTCCAAGTGGCGTCAGTCACCAGCTCGGAGACGTCATACACTCCACCCAGCTTGTTATCTGTAAATACCTGTAACATACCACGCCTCCTATGTTGGCAACTTTAATACTTTGCCGACCGGTAGTTTTTTGGCTTCGCTGTCCGTGATGCCATTGAGCGTTTGGAGTTGCTTATGCTTGCTGCCATCGCCCAGCGCCTTTTGTGCAATCTTCCATAGGTTATCCCCGGCCTTTACCGTGTAGGTTTTAGGTTTTACCCTTGTGTCAGGTCTAACCGGCTTTTTCTTGGCGGTGATTTTTGCCTTTGTTGTCGTTCCTGCTTTGGCTGTTGGCTTTTTTACCTCCATCTTATGGGCAGCGTAAAAGCGATACTCTTTAAGGGATATTTGATAGTATACATCCCCTACTGCGCCGCCTTCTTCAGAGAGCGCGAATTTTTCAATGCTCACAGGCAAGTTAATGTTTAAATTGGTTCCAGTTAATACAATCCGTATAGGGTGCTTTTTGCCCCACCAATCGTTGATTTTATCGATATAATATTGCGGTTCAAAAAATTCCCTTTCCTCAATGCTGGCCCCGGGATACCAAGAAGCAGGAAAAAAGCTATCAAATGAAATATCTGATAGCTTTGGTCCCTTAATTACATTGATTTCTCCAAGTTTTGAAATGTCATATGATTTACTGTCACCGGTTGTAGATATCTCGAATTTTTCAGGCAGCACCGGAAGCCTTATTGCTTCAGCCTCATTGTTATAAGACAAAGTTATGGAGTATCTCACTTGTACACCCCCGCAGCATGTGCAGTTATGCTCTCTTCAAGCACTGTTTCGATTTTTGCAACGATTTGATCAAAGTCAGCACCCTGGTTGATTGGACCTGTACTAACGCTAACCGTAGGGGTGAGAGAAACAAAATTTTGAATTGTTTTCATCTCGGCCAACTCGCGCATTAGCTTTAGGTCCTCGCTGCTGATATCTACTTTATCTTCGATTTTTCCTACTTTGTTTACTTTATCAATATTTGGTAGTTTACCTTTTCCACCTAAGAAGCTGTCTTTACCAGTGGCCGGGGAGAGTCCCTTTGTGAAATTGTTGATTTTGTTAATAGCTTTGTCTGCAAAACCATACCCAGCAGAGTACCCTTTCTTGAAGGAGTCCGACATATTCATTTGTTCCATACGTTTTATCGAAACAACGTTTTTTGTGCTGGTCGGCTTATCGAGCATATCCATCATATTTTTGAGCGAATCACTGACGACATGCACATTATTTTCATCCAGCAGAGCCATTTTGCCAATGTCGGTACCAAAGGTATCATTGACTTTATCAGCCAA
The DNA here is from genome assembly GCF_042678945.1 of Paenibacillus puldeungensis. NCBI lineage: Bacteria > Bacillati > Bacillota > Bacilli > Caryophanales > Paenibacillaceae > Paenibacillus > Paenibacillus puldeungensis. The sequence continues at coordinate 41,290 of NZ_JBHTLM010000026.1, forward strand.
CCAGTTAAACCCTTCAAGCGCCTTATTCACGGCCTTTAAGATTGCTTTTACAAATATTCCTGCAAAGTCCTCTGTTGACCGTGCCATGTTGTAAATGTAGTTACCAAATGTTGTGGCTAAGTCATAAAACAGCTTTTTAACTGCATATACCGGGTCGATAAATAGGTTAATCAAAAATTCGGCAAAACTTGCAAATACATTCCAGACTAAAGCAACTTTGTTATAAATTACTGAAAACATGGTGTAAAAAGCACCAGTTACATAGCCAACAACCTCTTGAGTGGATACGCCAAAATGGACTAGTGCAGCAACTATAAGACCAATGCCCAAGGCAACTAACGCAATAGGCCAGTTTACAGCTAACCAAGCAGCAGCCTGCGCCATTATAGGCTCTATCATAAGCCATAACCTAGTAATTAGTAACGGAATTGATTGATATGCCATAACCGCCAAGATGACGCCTACTCCTGCCAATATGCCGGCTATAATAGGCCAGTTATATTGTATGACCTGAGTTAGCCATACAAAACCATCAACCAAACTTTGCAGCACCCTAGACACAAGTACAATTCCCTTTTCCATTGAACTAAAAAAGGCTTTACCACTGGGGCTATTGATGAATGCGTTAAGTCTCGTCATAAGCGGCGCAAAACTTTGTATAGCTATGTTTTTTAGACTATTAAAGTAATCTCCAAAAGTTTTTGGCATTTGAGAAAATTTCTTGTTGATATCGTCGGCAGCTTTAAACATTGCCCCTTTGATAATGTTTGCTGTGATGGTACCGTCAGCAGACATTTTTTTAAGCTCGCCTTTTGTTTTGCCTGTGTATTTAGCGATTGCCTCCGCTAACATAGGGGCATTCTCCATTATCGAACGAAACTCATCTCCTTGAAGCTTGCCAGCTGCCATGGCTTGCGTTAACTGATACATACCGGCCTGTTGTTCCATTGTGCTTGCCCCACTGATCCTGAATGATTTCTGCATCAGCTCGGTGAAGTCAACAAGCTCTTGATTGTTTTTGAAGGCGTCTTTAGCTAGCAACCCCATTTTGCCGATAGCCTTTGCCATATCAAAATAACTTCCCCGTGATCTTTGGGCAGCGGCAAAAACTTTTTCCTGTAATTCTTTCGTTGTTAAGAGCTTATCATTTATGAGATTGAGCCGGGCATTTGTGTTTGTATACTCATCCGTTATTTGAATTGCTTGCTTTATTGTCTGCCATGTAAGATACGCTGCTCCGATACTTTTGACAGCGGATAGTAATTGATTGCTGCTTTTGTGCGAGCGACTTACACTTTTTTCAAAGTTGTTTTGGGATCTCGTCGATTGTTCAATAGCCCTATTTATTTGGACTTCTGCCGAAGCTATTTGATTTTTTGCAGCCGCAAGAGTCTTATCAATATTGTTATTTCTGCTTGTTGCATCCTGCATTTTATACATTGACGAAACCATCAAATTCATTCCAGATGTAATGCTTTTGAGCGGTCCGGTCATTGCATCAAACATTTTCAGCGTACCCGTAACAGTTGCCATCAGATAAATTCACCTTCTTTCAGGCAAAAATTAAAGCACCCTCAAATCAATGAGGGCGCTCCTTAATCAACTCTTTTATAAGACTGTTTCTTTTGACGCAGATAAAACCCTTCTTACAGCCTCACTTTTTGGAATAGTGACAATTCTGCTCTTAAATTCTTTGTCGAATTTCTTCGTTACACTGACCATCATAGGCGGCATTGAAAAGATGATATTTTTTACTTCCCCAGCAGATGATACGTATGAAACAATGTATACATCACTAATTTGAGTCTTTTTCTTTGAGCCGATACCAGACATGCCGCCAAGGATCAAACCGGCGCCGCCAAAAATAACACCGCCAACAATCCCTCTGCCTATTACACTTTTTTGCTTATCAACGATTTCTCTCTGTGTTGTTATAACGGTGTCAACTATGTTTTCCAATGGTATTTTAAACATATTGACCACTACTTTTTTAAATCCTTGCATTTTGTGTTCTGTGATCATTAAAAAATAGTCATCAAAAGTAATTTCAAGCTGAGCGTTTTCATCAGCTAACGGCAGACCATCAACAAGGCTTACTATAGCCTTAATCATGAGCAACCCTCCGTAACATTTCTTCTTTTTCCAAATTATACACTATTGGAATGGAGAATGCTCATTTTTTCATAGCGGCTTTTTCTTCCTTAATCGTTGATTCGATCATACCTATCAAAACACCTTTATTTACAACGGGCAGTGCCGCAAATTCCCATGGCATCATATTATAACGATTGAGGGCGAATAGAGCACAGGTAGACTCTGGATCGCCCTCATCAATTAGTTTTTTACTTCATCAGCATAATCATTTACACTTTTGTCAAATCCATTAATTTCTTGGACCTTGCCTAACAATGTCGCATATTCACCAGCCAGGAGCATTTTCTTGACAAGCTGCTCAGCCCCCAGGACGCCGTATGATTTTTGAAGCTCAGCGTCCTTAAGGTCTGGATATACAACGCTGGCAACGATAAGTTTCGTCAAGTATTCTTCGGTGTTAATATCAAATGTCACATTCCCTTTTTCTTTTATTTTACGCTGAGATGACTTACGAATGGTTTCGTTCTCACCTTCGGTCATACTCCGCATTTTCCAAGGGATGGGTGCCCCATCCTCACCTTTAAAGCGATCAGACACTACAACTTCCTCGGTAATTTCCTGTTCAACGTTTTGTGCAAAAAATGCGCTTAAGCTCATTTATATTCCTTCTTTCGTTTTTTTAGTTTGAGGTTGGTGCGTTAAAGCTGTCCGGCATATCTACATCATCAAAGGTAAACGAGATTTCTTCGTCCAAAAATTCAGCATCGACGTCAATTTTTGTGAGAATTGCGCTGTCTAAGTTCACGTTTTTGAGGATCACAGTTTGTTTACCGATAGTGCTACTTGGATCATTGTTAACCACCTGGATATCAAAGTACGTATCCTTACCAGTCTTGATATAGTCAATCATCATGCGCCGAAATAGAGGCGTAGCATAATAGATGGTCATATTGCCGGTACCTTTCCATCCATTAGCCTTTGACTGCGTACCTCTACGGCCTAGCGTCTTGCCCTCAGACTTTTGTTTCTCGGCTGTAGCTTCGATTTTCTTGGCATAAAACATTTCCTCTACCCGTCCGTTAATCGTCGCATAGGCGCTACCCTCTTGCCCTGAGATGGCATCTCTTAAGAAAAATGGCATCTTACTTCACCCGCACTTTCAAATATAATTTTTCAATGCTATCAACCGGCTGGGGCATGATTTCGGCGTACACGCTATCAGACTCAGTTCCAGCCGTTACAGTTACATCGTTTTGGGAGTCAAAGTTTTGAATGGCGTTGCTGTTTTGTAAGGTGTTCATGTACGAAACAATTTCATTTTTCAAGAGGTTCCTTCCGTCGGCATTGTTGTCCACTTTGCCAATGTAGAAATTTTCAAAAGTGTGTTTAAGATCAATCGCAATGCTGTCCAGCACACGGATAACCCGGTTCTTACGGAGCTGTTTGCCCTTCTCGGTCGTAAAGGTATGGAAGGTATTAATATCCTGCTCTACGATGGCTCGACTGTTTGAGGCTGTAAACAGAAGCTCTCCGGCTTTTAGTGCATCCTCGATCTGAGCGTTAGTATAGCGCGGTGCAACGTCTACAGCATCATCATAAGCAGCATAAGTAAGCGATTGGTTGACCGTTGCTCCTGCTGTAGCCCCTGCTACCCATGCAACTGCCTGTGCTGCTGTAATGGTTGTACCATCGGAGAGGATAACTCCATTTTTAACGCTTATCACGCCATCGTAGTCGGCTGCTGGATAGCTTGGCATAACTGCCTGTACCTTTTTGCCTTCGCCGTCTCTCAGACGCTTTACAAAGGCCACATAGACAGCCTTAAGCGTTGGATCATCAGTTGTCAAGCCAACTGTGTTAAAATCTTGCAACTCCAAGGCTGCCAGAAATGTAGTGTGATCCGCATTAGACGCCGTGCCATTTGTACCGCCAACCAGCGCCGCCCCCGCTGTAGCTGTCAGCGTACCCGTGCCTGTGAAGTCTACCCATGCGTTAGATACTAGCCCGGCAATATTGGCAACAACTTGTGTATCTACCACAACGCCAGAAACAAGCGTTTTAACATCAAACTTGGCAGCATCATCAATGTTAGCCTGGATGACTATTGAAATGTCATTACCGCGCTCGCCGGAATATTTTGCCGTTGCTGTCAATGTACCTTGTGTTACCGTTGCCTTAACGCCATCATTGAGCCGATACAGCAGCAAAGTTTTAGCCCGTTTGAGCGCTTCCCGGATCAGTAACATCTTAGGATCGTTAATGTCATAGCCGAGTACACTCGTTGTGTCTGCCCCTGCCTCAACTGTGATTAGTTGCTTAACCGGTCCCCAGGTAAGTGATAACGGCAAGGCTACAATGCCACGTTCCCCGATTGTTCCAAGCGCTTTAGGCTCTGTTACAACGTTAATGTAAACGCCGGGCCGCACTTTATTTTGACTGTTCCAAGTTCCTCCAGCCATCTATAACACCTTCCCCGTATTAAATTGATTGATTAGCTTCTTAGCCTCTGCAATCGTGTAAGTCTTGTCATCCTCCAGCACAACCGACAAAACGTCTTTATCGATGCCTTGCCATTGCCTAGACTCCATAAATTGTGCCTTTGTAAAACCGCTGACAATCTCGACGGCCTGTTCATCTTTAGCCATTTTTTACATTCCCCTCCTGTTTGAGAGTTTGCATTTTGATTTCATTCTTTGGTGTAGACACCAAGAAGTTAAAGTCCACGAAAAAGTGAAGTACATTGTCTACTATTTCATGGTTCATCTTCGTTCCCTTGTATATCGCCCCGTCTATATTGACTTTGGCAAGCGCTACGTACAGGTTTTCAGCCATGCTATGAGCTTCCCTGTTATAGTCAGCCCCAGCCGGGAAGAAATGCACGTCGAACGAATTAGAGCGTTTATAACGCCTATCCAGCTCATGATCATGCGATGTAGTGAGCAACTTTACATAAAAACACGGCGCATTAAAGTCCTGCTCGATATACTCCCCGAAAATATCCATCGTAGGGAAGAAATTAGACAGGGCTAAGATAACGCCGTCCCTTATACTGTTTACTGTTACTTCTGGCAACATCTCACCCCCTGCCGTTCATAAGCTGATTGAGCAATTCAATCTGCTTCTTTTCTAAAAACTTTGGCATCTGCTTTTCAATCTCTTGCATAGATATCGTCATCATAAAGCGGCCATCGACCCACTTTGTTAAGTCTTTGCCGGTTCGATGCCCATACTCTACGAAGCTGGCGTAGTAGGTATTGTTGTATATCTCGACTTCAAACGAATTTCCTTTCTTAACCACACGCCCTAGCTGCCAATTGTTTCTTAACTCGCCGGTTTTGCTTGGCGTACGCCGCTTCGTTTTTGCAAGTGCTTTAAGCGCCATTTCATACAAGAATTCACGGATCCACCGTTCAATGACTCGCTCGTCCATCGCCTTATTAAACCGCTTCGCCATCTGTTCAAAGTCACCAAATTCAAAGCTACCCCACTTAGCCATATCAAGCCTTATCCTTTCGTTGTATGCTTATTTCTTGGTGTGTTGGATAGGGAAAAGGCTCCCCTGCGGTATAAACACGCTTAAGAGAGCCTCGCGTCACTTCTATGATGTCGCCTTGTAGGATTTCAATGTCTGGTGATATAAACAGCTTTGTTTCATAGGCGATTTTGTTCACTGGTTCTGTTTGGTTGTTAGCCCCGAGTGCCTTTTGCGATAGAAAGCAAGGTTGGTCGGTGTACTTTACTACAGGCTGTAGCTTTGTTTCACCGCCAACCTTTACCTTTTCCATTCGCGTAACCGTAGCGCGGTCATTGTACATTTTCTCGATCTTGCGGCGGTGTCTTGCATAGTTAATCATGCCTACCACCTCAATTTACGATAACGTACTAGGTCTGTACGGTAATTAAGCACAATCTGGTCGATTACCGTCTTGGTTGTATTGGACAATCCGGACGAAGCAGAGACGGGGGCAACGGATGTATCGCCTACTTTGATGTTATCCGCTCCCCCTGCTGTCTCGTTGATTTCGTCCACGCTTGGCATTTCAATGCGCAACGCATCCATAACCATACTGGCCCATGTATCCGTAAGCATGTCGGTTATTTCTGTTATGTTGCAAAAATGTTGAATACGCCGACCGATCTCCCGAATATAGGAATCAATCAGCGCATCATGTGTGGCGTCAGTAAGCTGCAATCGCAGTTTTACTATCGTTTTAACTTCGGATTGATCAGCTATTGGCATTATCACCACCGCCAGATGATGCCTGAATAGCGGCTAAGATTTCTGCTTTCTTTGTTGCTTCGCCAAGGTCGATATTATTTACCTTGGCATATTCCTGCAGTTCTGTGACCTTCATATCATCCAAAGGCTTTGTTACCGGTTCGCCCTCTTGCGTCTGTTCTGCAAGCTTTTCGGCTTCTAACCTACGCATTCTGTTAAATGCTGCAAGTCCCATATTGCACCTCCTATTATGATGCGATAATTCCAGCTGCGCGCAGCTTAGCAAGGAGAGCGTTAAAATCCGCTTTTAAACCCGCAATATCGGTTGCGGTGCTATCTGGCTGCGCAGCAGCTTGAAATGTCTCAAGGTAATCCACAATCCCGTCAACCTTGCCATAAGGGGTTGTACGTTTTTTAAGGTCTTTCGCGCTCATTTAAGCTGCCCCCTTAACCAATTTTGTGTTTGAATTGGACGATACGAATATTTTTGTTTTCATACACCCGAGTCCAGTTAGTTGCAGCTTCAAGCTCGGCGTTTGTAGGGGAAACACCTGTAACGCCTGCCTCTGTCCATTTAACACCGCGCGGATGCAAAACGAAGTGTTGGCGGTTAATCAGAATATCTTCACCTTGTAGGCTATCGCGATCCGTTTCAGTTGGAACAGGAGCTGCACCATTGCCGAAACCGATTGCTCCAGACCCAAACAAATAAGTGGTATAAACACCACTAGATACCGGATGCCCATCATCAACGATTACACGGCGACCGAGGTATGTTGCAAACGTTACGCCCGTCACTGGGTCAACCGCATATTCAATCAGCCGTTGTTTTTGCAGGTATGCATATACAGCGGAGTGCATCGAGAATGCAGTTAATTTCCCAGCTGCATCACCCAGTTTATATTGCGCATCAATGGTTGTTGCAGGACTGATTAGCGCGGCATCGGCAGTAGCTGCTGAAATATCAGATACGTTACCGGACATACTGGCTGCTGCAAATACACCTTTAAGCGTTGAAAACAGCATTTTTTGACGATCACGATTCCAATACTCAGCTACCAAATCGCCAATAGCTCCCATAGGATCGTCGCCAGAAAGAGCCTTCGCAAGGTCATTAGCTCCCCATGCATTACCACGAGTATGCAACCGTGCCTGGTCTTTGTTTGACGTGATTTTGTTAACTGTTAGTGGCGTTTGATCACTCAACACCTGAGAATCTCCGCTAAGGTCTGACCAGAAAGGCATATTGATGATTGTGCCTCCAGAATCGGCCAATGCATCTAGTTGTGGATCGGGTACGATGATGCCAGATTGAACAAGTGCTGATAGTTGTGCAGTTCGTTCGATAATATAGTCATTAAATACTTCTGGTACAATTACATCTGCAATTTTAGTTGCTCCCATAAATTAATCACCTCATAGTTTTTGTAATAAATTCGATTCCATTGTCATGTAAAATCACGTCCAAGTTGCCAACATCAATTTCTTGGGCATCAGGGGAAATGAATATTCTATCCCACCGTCCATTACGATGCCTTATAGCTGTACCCCAATGGAAAACCACAACTTCCCATGGTTTAAGAGGTTGGACATTGTCCATCATTTCGCCGCTGCCTTCAATTGTGCAGCTAATTCAGGGTCATCCCTGTAAATGCGTCCTTGCTCAGTCAAATTCCATGTTTCTTTTTTCCACGGGTTAACCTTCCCGTTTGGTTTACTGCCTCCACCTTCTGGAGGTTTAGACCCCTTAAATCTAGGCTGCTTGTCATCTGTTTTTTCGACAAACAAAAAAGCCTTGCTTTCACGCAGGGCCTTTACTTGATCATCTAAACCAGATTCAATTGCTCCATCGTCTTTAACCTTAATTTTGGCCTTGTCGATCAGACCGGCTACAAGATCGGCGTCATGCACTTCACCAGCAAGAGCCAGCTTCAAGGCGGTATTGATCTTCAAGTCTCTTAACTCTGCTTCGTATTTGTCTTTAGCAGCCTTGTTGTCGTTTTGCAGAGCATCAATCTGCTTCTTAAGTTCTTCGTTGTCACCTGCTGACTTCTTCAAGTCCTCTAGCTGCTTATCACGGTCTTTCAGATCGGCTTCCGCTTTCTTTTTAGCCTCATTGACTTCATTCCATTTTTCTTTTGGAAAATAGTTTCCGTCAGACACTACAGCAATCTTGTGCTTATCGCCTGCCTTTGCCATGACTTGATTGTATAAGTCCTCGCCTAAAAGTTCTTTCAAATCCATTTATCTCGTCTCCCTTAATGTTTTATTTGCGTGTTCACCTCACGCTAGGATTACGTTCAGTCAGCCCCGAACCTTTAAAGAGGGCAGCGCCTAGTTTAAAGCCATACGACATGGCTGGTATTATGCTGTCACTTCATCATACTTTGCGGCTAGATCGGTAGCGCTGATTACGCCAAGCGTGCCGTCCTCTGCTTTGGTTACATACTCGCCAACCTTAACGATAATCACGTTGTAAGGATTGCGGATAATGCGCATTTGCACGCCTGCTGAAGTGTACTCCACGTTGACCGGAAGCCCAACAAAGCCAATAACTTCTTGAATACTGTCATAACTGTTTTGGAATTGTACGGCCTGCACAAAAATCTTTGCTCGGTATGTTTTGATCACCTTTTATCACCTCCTATTCCACATATCCTTTGTACCAGTCTAGATAGCTCATGGTATCTGGTACATAGTAATAGCTGCCATCTTTATCTTTGGCTATCCGTTCGCCCGGGTCATCGTCGCCAAAGTAAGGAACCGTAGTACTGCGGCAATGAGAGTGCAGCGGCGGCCAATTTATGCCCACTTCCTTGTCGGAAAGGTTGAACACTTTGTTATCCATGTCCCGGCATATAGAGCTTGTTTTCATGTCCAAGGTAGCAAGGAATTGGTACTGCTTTACAACGCCGCTTTCCTTATACCCAGCGTAGGTTGCTTCGCCAGCTATAAAGGCGCTCTCTGTGCGTACAAGCCTTACTGCGTTGGACTTGGACACCTTAAAGCGGTCGCGGATCGTATTAGTTACCTGGTCAATGCTGTCACCACGAATAAAAGCCTGTGTAAGATTCGTTTGAATCTCTCTCACAAGCTTGTCGCGATCTCCCCATATGCGTTTACTGTAGTTACTACCGGCCCACTCTGCATTAAGGACTTGATTTAAGGCTTTGTCGTCGATCTTTGCAAATGTCGTGCCCAAACCAGTTCCCTTTTGAATCTCGAACAGCGTCCGGTAGTATCCTTCTTTATAAGTGTCCGCCAGAAGCTCTGTCGTGCCGCTGTGTTCGCTTCCTGCTAACATCTCAGCCTGTTGCCTTATCTGTATTAAAAGGGCTTCTAAACGGCTCACACGTGTTTTGTAATAGACATTGTTGAGAGTCTTTGTCCAGCGCCCGTCAGCGTTGTCTTTAGCTAGGGCCGTAAACTCTTCGAGCGTCATTCGAAACTCTTTCAATTCGCCCTTATCCAACGTTTTCTGAGCGTCCATAAAGGATATCTGATTATTTACAGCAAACCGACCGTAAAAGGCTTCAATATCCCGATTAATGGACGCTATGGCCTTGTCATACTCTTTGGATAGCTGCTCGGCGTAGATATCAGCCTTTACATGCTGCATCTTTGCCGATGCTTCGGCCCTGCGCTGCCAGTATTCAGCGGATTTCATGGCTATAAACCGTTGTAGTACTCATTAACGCCATTTTCTAGCGTTTGAGTAATCTTTTTTACAACGCTATCAACATCAACATCTTTACAAACACTCACATTGATAGTTGGGTATGCGGTTCTAGTTACATCTTTTGATGTAGTCACCGATATGAGCTTTGCTAATGCGTCAAGGTGCTCTGCATTAATAATTTTGAATGATTCAACATCTTTAAGCATGGATTCAGTCAGCGCGAACACCAAATCATCAAGTTTGTTCATTGTTTTGATTGTTAACATTCTGCTCACCTCCTAGTCCCGGATAATCCAGCACAGCCTCAGATTCTTCCTTCTTGATTTGCTCTTCTTCCTCTTGCAAGTCTGTCACCCAAGGATGATTTGCCCGGATCGTCCGTTTTGATATGATGCCCATACTGTTTTTGGCATCTGTGACGGTATCAGATTCGCTCATGATGATATCCCGGTTAAAGACGAACTTGACTGTCTCGTTTGAGAAGTCACCTACTCCGGTATTGGCTAGATGTGCATTAATGAAGAATAAAAGCTGCTCTAAGCTGGCTTGAAACTCGGTTTCGAGTATATTGGCATCCATATCCAAGTCGTTGTATAGCTGCTTGAGTGCTACCCCTGTGGCCCCGTTGAACTTCTCGGTTTGCATGTCTACGCCGCGCCCAAACTCGTATATTCCCTTGCGTAGCAGCTCCTGGTGCGTCTTAAATGCCTCTGTATTGATATCCAAACCGATAGTATCAACACCGCCATCGCCAGTTACCTTAACTGCACGAAATGCCGATAAATTTCGTCTAAATTCGCCTAAGTTAGCGCCGTCATAGTCTTTCAGCACATAAATACTGTTAGGCAAATCCTCAAGGTTATTTGAGTTGTCGGATGCTCGTTTATCGTAGTCATCCACCAACGTTTTGATAATCTCAATGAGCGGTTGTTCTTCGTCGTTCGCCTTAAACGGGATAAACGGTACTCGTTCCCAGTTTAGCGGCCGCTCAACGCCATCTTTGACAGCAAAATAGTGAGAACTTTCTGGTTCTTCGTCTGGTATCAATCCACCATCATGGATATATCGTTTGACTCCATATACCACATCCCACCACTCGACCTTATGGATCTCTTTCTTAGTCTGGGCAACGTATGTGTCAACCTTATATTGCCGTATAACCGCTTGTAGCTGTGTATGGTCCTCATCCAACCACACCGGTATAATTTCATCAGACCGCATCCGTTTGAAGCTCAGCACGCCGTTTTCGTCGTAATAGACATGCAGCCAAGCTATCCCCTTGTTTACAGCCTCTTTGCCCAAGTTTTTGAGAATACGTTGGAAGCTAGAGCCAAACAAATCCGTTAAAGCGTCCTGGTAGGTTTGATTCTCTGTTTGGATGCTCATGGGCTTTGATAAGAGATAACCTATTTTTTGGTCAACCAGTTTACGGGTATAGTTAAATACCAACTGGTTATTTGCTAGATTTTGTTCCTCTACCAACACGCCGCCATCACCTATAACCATACGCTTACGTTTTAAAATGTCGGTCTGCCCTTTGTAATAGTCTTCTCCTATTTTCATCCATTTACATTTATCGCTTCGATTCCAATCGTCCACCCATTGCTTGATGATCTGTTCCAGAGTCATAGGGGCGTTACCCTCGATAATTTGTAAAATTGTTGTATCCAAAGTTCCACCTCCTAATCAAATGAAATGCTTCCACCTTTAAGATCAGATACCTCATAGCCGTCTAGCCCATACCAAATAGCAGAGAAAGTATGAGGGTCGATTTTAAATTCATCAGGAATGATATTTCCATCCTTATCTACTGCGTACGTCAAATATTTCAACTCGCGTATCACATCATGGCAATTTGACGAACATATAATTTTTTTGAACCTTTTAACCTTCTTGGTATTAGCGAGCCGTGATCCTTGAAACTTCTTAGCTCCCTTCATACGGAAACCTAACTGCTTGTAAAACTGGATCGTTTTAGGCTCTGCACTATCAGCAATAATCAATTCTTCTGTTTTCTTAAACTCTTCTATTTCAATTGCTGTTCGATCATCTGTCATCTTATTTTTGTAATATTGCCAATAGATGTACAGTATCTTTTCTTTGTGATCTACAGCCATACGAACTATAGCGTTATACGACTCTTCAAAGCCAAAGTCCATACCAACCCTTTTGATAGGCTGTCTTATAGAGTCAATGGCTTTCATAACCTCGCTATGTTCCCACTCTTCAAACTGTGGCAACACTCGCAATCCATTAACGCCAAAACGACCTTCCCGAGCAATTCGGTAAAGGTCTGGATCGTAATCTTTCAGTTCATCCAACTGGCTAATATAGCTTTCTGGCAAAAATAAATTATCATCAGCAGTTGAATGATGATAATACGTATCGTTCACTATTACAGTACGCTTTTCATACACTTCCTTGTCATCTATGACAAATCGCTTGTTTTGCTCATCCTTAAAGAAGTGTTTATACGACCAATTATCCTCGCCCACCGGGTTTGTCGATAAAATCATATGAAGTTTAAGCTTTGGGTGCCGTAAACGTCCTAGCAGCTCCTTAAAACCTGCATATTTAATCTCCGAACACTCTTCCAACCATACAATAGATATATTGTTGATTGACTTGAGCTTTTGTGGTTTATCCATTCCTTTGAAAATAATCTTGCTGCCATTTGGGAAACGAAGCTGCATAGGTGATGTAAGACATTTAATTTTATGATCTAGCCCGAGATCAATCACAATCTCTTCTAATAGAGAGAATGTTGAATCCCTATGAGTGTCATATACTTCACGCACCACTAATGCAGTACGCTTCTCTTTGAGTAACTTTAAGATGAGTTTTAAAGCAACATGGTAACTCTTAGATGATCCATATCCGCCAAATATAAATTGAAACTTAGTGGACCAATCAAAAAGAAAATCCTCAAAGTGTGGGTTTACCTCTTTTTCAATCATTAGGCATCACCCTTACGTTTGATTACTATCTCAATTGGTTTATCGTCATCCTTTGTCGCCTGTTGCTCCAGCAGTGCTATTTCACCTTTTAGTTTACTTATTCTTAACTGTTGTTCCTGATTGGCAACATCATATTTACACATATCCTCGTACTGTTTTATCATATTTTGGAGCGTTGACATTGCCCTACTTTGAGCATTTAGGAATGTTGCATGACGATCCCAAGAAAACTGAAATTCATATTCTTCCTCGGTCACAACCTGCTCGAATGAACTTTCTTTTTCAGTGCTGGTATCAACCACATCGAATTTTCGCTTTTTCAGTTCCTTAATCATTTCATCTTTGTCCTGCACATACATAATCTGCTGCGCCCGAATAATAGCTGTGTACTGGATTGTTATTTGATCCCATAGCATATCCAAAGGTGATCGATCAGCAACTTGTTCCATGATTTCTAGCGCATCATCCGGGAAATACTTTCGAAAAAAACCGTGAGAAACGGCGTTGCTATTGCCTTTAGGGGCACCGCCTTCATTCCCTACAGCGTTTTTATTGCCAGGAGGCGCACCCCCTCGGCTTGTGTGCACACTTTTCCCATCTGGCGCACCCCTAGTGCGCGTCCAACCATGCCGCTGTTTCCAACTCTTTACCGTGTTGATTGTAACGTCATATTTTTTTGCGATGTCTTTATATTTCATGCCTTGTATATAATCTTGCTCGGCTAATAGATGTTTTTCGGCCATTATCTCACCTCACCCACCTCCAATTTTTGGATTGTGTTGTTTTGCAACGCTTATTTACACATCGCACTTCCCACTAGGGCAGTCATTACCGTATGCTTGTTCCTCGGTAAACATCCGGTGTTCAATCAAAATGATTTCAGTTTCAAAAGGTTGTTTCTTCCCAATACCAACATGAGAACCAAACTTCTCGAACAGCTCCCACAATTGATAAGACGTGTACCCATTTTCATCAACTTCTAGTTTAAACTCATCGCTATATTTGCTCCCATATTGTTTAAGCATCTCGTTCAGTGCTTCATAGTTTTTCTTTTCAATTTCTTTGCCTAGTTCGGTTAGCTTTACCTTCACCCAGTTATTAATGTTGAATTTGATCACTCTTGTACCTCCTCGGTGGTTATTGGCGTATGCAATATATCGAGCAGCCCTCTTTCCTTATCCCATATAAACGTTTGGACCTTTCTCACAGCCCCTACATAACCGGATTCAAAATGCCAGTTATCTGTTCCACTTGGAGACGACAAATAGCGAACAATTACGCCGTTTTCCTCTTTGACGGCTTGTTCGCTGTGCAAGTGTCCTGCGTGTATTTCGGAATAGAGTGTTTCACCCCAATCTTTACGGGCCTCTATCGGCATTAGTTTTCCAAGTCTGCTCTTTTCTTTGTCCCCGTGGCTGAATCCGATTAGGTTGCGCCCATACCGGATATACTTTCTGCTTAACGGATCGTTGTCAATCTTGACATTATCATCATTCCTAAACCACGCTTCCAATACTTCGGACATGGTGTAGCTGGTTAACCTGTCGTGATTGGCCCCTACTTGTACTGTCTCAACTGGCGCGAACTGTCTTAACAGGTCTATTCCCTGTATGAGCATACGCTTTCCTTGCTTATACATGTCTGCAAATCTCGTGCTAGTATCCTGCGGTGTACCGTTTGTAGTCATCTTTGTTAGATTATCTATGTTAAAAAAGTCATGTGACCAAATGAAAGCTATCTTTTCAAAAGTCATGTTTTGCGTCCTGGTCAATATGTCGTTAAGTATATAAAAGAAAATGTCCTCGGCTTGCTTGTGATTGTATTCCCCGTCTTTGTACCCCAACTTATTCAAATGCAGGTCAGACATGTTCACTTCAAGTAGTTTACCTGATTCAGAATAACGAATAGGTTTGTAAATGGGCACTGTATAATTACTCATTAAGTCAGTTACTGTCTGTTTAACGTCATCTATAGTAAACTGGTTAGTTTTTGGCTTAACCGTTATTTTGCTTGTGTATAAAGTTAGTGTTCCGTCCTGCTTATTGTGTTGATTCCAAATACTAGACTTCGCTGACGTTATTTCCCACGCATTTACGTCATAACCATGAGCCTTGAGCAAGTAGTTTACGTCTTTGCTTTCCTCTTCGGACATTCTCAGCAGCTTATCTGACCTATGCGATCCGTCTTGTAGTATCTCTACTGTTGTTTTATATCCGGTAGGTGCTTGTGCTTCTACATTTGGCTTTTTGACGCGCTTACGGACGCCCTCAGAAGAAAACTCAATATCAAACTCCTGCGTCATTTTGGTGGCTATCTCTGCATATGTGCCAGTTCCTTTTAGCTCTGTCAGCCGTTCGTCCTCTTCTAGTGTCCATGTTATATGTTTCTGCATCTAAGCACCTCCCTTTATGTAAAATAAAAAAGTCGCTCGAATGAGCAGCAAACAAAAGGTAATTTAATATGTATGTCGAATCACCATTTATGGAGGTGATTTCATTGGTAGGGAAAAAACGTCTTACAACTAAAGACGACTTTATTAATTGTTGGGCATTGCAGCTTGATATAGATATTGAGCATAAAGACGAAGATGTTATTATCGATTCTGGCAAAATAGAACAAAACGAATTTCCGCACTATATTGTTCTAAATGGTAAAACATATAATATTAACGACTTCCTTTTCTTTTATTGACTTTTCCTTAAGTCTTAACCAGTCAAAGTGGCTGGTTATTTTTCTTTTTCCGACACTTATTTGCGCGGTCGGCTTGCGCTCCCGATCCACTCTTTAACCGCTGAGATCACGGCTGAAAAGGAGGCGCATATGTGTGTAAAACATATGCCGTTATCAAGAGTGGAGTAACGATATGTTAAGGTTATGTGTTATCAATTACGCATACCGCCGAACGCCCTAGGACATTGCCAGTATGCGTATGTTGATTGATGTGGGCGAGGGATATAATGCCCGCATTAGCGTCTTTTTGCTCCCTTGAACTGGTATTCCGCCACCACATCATTAGCACCCCTGATAATCTAGGAGGCCGGCGCCATCTTCCTCCATAGATTTATGTGAAGCGGCCCAGGTAAGCCTAGTCCGCCCCACATTGAGGAAATTGCTCAGGAGCTTTCACCACAAATAAAAAAGGCCAGCGTATTCGCCAGCCTATCTCCTAAGGTATTCATACCTTCGTGGTGTCCTTTATTCAATTTCCCACAATACAATCATAACAGGTATTTAGTCCAATATCCTGCCAAATGTCTGCCAAAATCCTGCCACTATTTTATTCTGTATAATATACCTTCCCACAAACCTCACATTTCCCAGCGTATCCAATCTTGTTTCCTTCGTACTTGAACTTATTCAGGCGGACTGGTTTTTGATTTGCTTTGTAAGTTGTTGAATCATCATTTGCATATGACTGATACGCATAATGTGCGCATGTTACTAAAAATTGACCATTTGTATTGAAGGTTCGGTTTTCTTCGTAATATCCAAATAAATCATATAAGTGATTAGGCGTGATCATTCGAATCCTCCTTGAAATATATCTTAAGCCGTTTCATCAGTAATGTACACTTCAAGACCCATTGCAAACGCCATTTTGTACAGTGCCCCGGACTTTCTACGGTAATAACTGCGTTCAGAAAGATGTAGTTCCATATATACTTGAAAATCAGTCACATCTTCATCTTCCAAATATCGCATTTCGATTATTTGCCGTTCAACGCGCTTTAATGCTCTTAACCCTGTTTGAACACGTTCATGTGCTTGTTTTAGCCGCACTTCGTTGTCGACATTCCAAACAGCAACATCCTCACATGGCTTGCTTATTGCGTTCGTTCCTTGATGTTCTCGCGGCTCGTAGTTAGGAGTGTTTTTAATCTCCTTTCGAACAAATCCCACCTTATTGTAAACTCTTGCTGTCTCAAGCTCTTTTTCTGTGCGTCTGCGGGTTTCTTCGCGGTTAATCTCCATCAAAGCCAATTGATAAACGTCCTTTGCTTCTGCCCTCACGACTACACCCCTTTTTGCATTAATTTACATTTATTTTGAATATAACAGTCGATATTTTTACCATTTACTTGTATTATACTACACATAATCGAACAAATCCGCTTGCCCTTCTTCCTGATAATCGCTCTTATCAATGATCAATCCATCGTCTAGCCATCTTCGTGGGGCTTCTATGGCGTAATGTTCCCAAACTCTTACGCCAGCTTTATGATGCTTTGGATCGGCATCCTCGGACTTTTGCGTCCACACCCAAAATGATTTTGCTTTTACCTTTGGTGTCATGACTCCCCCTCACTCCCTAAATATCCTTGATCCACAAGAAATTTTCTGAAACCTTGAACGACTTCTTTGTCATTTTCGACCAGTTTCCCATGGACAAAAATATCTCCACTTGGGTCAAAACGTAATATCTCTTTTCCGCCTTTTGAACAAATTGTTAAAATTGGATTTTTATCTGGCGTAAAATAATTTCCTGTTATCATGCTTACACCTCCAATACAGCTAATAGAGCTGCTTTACATATGGCCTCTGGTGCTGTTTCGGCCACTGCGCGCCAATTGCATCCTATAGGGTAATCAATCGAGCAATCCCAATAAGCAAAGAACCCTACGTTTATTTCTGCTCCCTTATTTTTGAGGTGTTCGAGTACTTCCCATGCTGCGGATATGTCGGAAGAATATAAAGGAATGATCTTTTGTTTGTCGTCAGTGGGATCAAACGCAAAGTTTCTTTTGTATCCATTCGCACCAAACGCATGATCACACATTGTGTCG
>NZ_JBHTLM010000027.1:0-55758 GCF_042678945.1 Paenibacillus puldeungensis
CGCCCCGGGCCGCGCCGCAGGCGAGCTGCCGCAAGCTGCGCGCGGCGTGCGCCTGCGGCTCGCGGACGTCCGCTTCGCGTACCGCGCGGACGACGCCCCGTCCGTGGACGGCGTCACACTGGACGTCCCGCAGGGAAAACGTATCGCCGTCATCGGCCGCAGCGGAGCCGGCAAATCGACGCTGTTGAAGCTAATCCAGGGAGCGCTAGCTCCGACGGACGGCTCGGTCACGCTGGACGGCACACCCACAGCCTCCTTCGGTGACCGGATGCCAGAGTTTATCTCCGTCCTCAATCAGAGCCCGCATTTGTTCGATACGACGGTGGCGAACAATATTCGGCTCGGACGTCCTGATGCCACCGATGAGGAGATCAGACTAGCGGCTCAGGCAGCTCAGCTCGATTCAGTGATCGCCGGACTGCCAGGCGGTCTGGACACTCCGATGCGTGAGACCGGTCAGCGATTTTCCGGCGGGGAGCGGCAGCGTGTCGCTTTAGCTCGAATTTTGCTGCAAAATGCTCCCGTGCTCATCCTTGATGAACCGACAGTGGGCCTCGACCCGCATACGGAGCGAGAGCTGCTAGCTACCATTTTTCGGACAACGAGAGGCAAATCACTGATCTGGGTAACCCATCATCTTGTAGGCGCCGAGCATATGGATGAGGTCATTTTCATGGAGCATGGGCGCATTCTGATGCGAGGCACTCATGCCGAATTGATGGAGCGGGAGCCTCGTTACCGGAACCTTTATGCCCTGGATCGGCCTGAGATTTTGTAGGTTAAAATTAGAAACATAAATATACGTTACAGGACCGTGAAATTTATCACTTTCATGGTCCTTTTTCATTGAGAATGTGGTACAATTTACGTAGATTGTTGGGGATTTAGATGTGCATATTTTCACTTAATAGTAATAATGGCATAAATTGGACCAAATATTGCACTTAACCAAATTACAATTACTTTTTGTAAAGGAGAATCGAAAAATGTCTGAAACGATCACAGAAACAAAGACGGAACAGGCACCTGCCGCGTCCAATGCTCAGGACCAGCGGGAACTTCTGGAGTTGCTCCAAAAGCCGGAGGTACAGGCATCGCTGACGACCTTGGTAGAGCTTCTTCCGAAATTGACGGAAGTTGCCGGAGCGCTTACGAAATCGTATGATTTCATCAAATCGGTTTCGACCGATGAAGTACTGAAGAACGACACCGTCGGTGCCATTCAGGAAATGGCCGGTCCGGTGAAGGACAAAGTGAAACATATCGCCGCTAATGTAATTGAAGCGAAAGACCGCGCAGAGGCAAGCCAAGAAGCGATCGGTCTGTTTGGGCTGCTCAAAATGCTTAAGGACCCGCAAGCTCAAAAGCTGCTTCGCTTTGCAAATGCGTATCTTCAAGTCGCCGGTACTCGGGACAGCCATCACTAAAAACGGAGGAATCATTATTATGTCAAAACATATCGTGATTTTAGGGGCCGGTTATGGCGGTGTACTGAGCGCATTATCGGTTCGCAAATATATGGATCGCTCGGACGTACGGGTTACCGTCGTCAACCAGTATCCTACGCATCAAATCATTACTGAGCTGCATCGTCTTGCAGCGGGCAACATTTCCGAACGTGCGGTGGCTCTGCCGCTGGACAAAGTGTTCAAAGGTAAAGATATCGATCTTCGCATCGCGAAAGTGGAGAGCTTCTCAGTTGATAAGAAGGAAGTGAAGCTGTCGGACGGTACCGTTTTGAACTACGACGCACTTGTTGTCGGTCTCGGCAGCAAAACCGCTTATTTCGGAATTCCTGGGCTGGAACAACACAGCATGGTGCTGAAGTCAACTGAGGACGCTAAGAGAATCCATCGGCATATCGAAGAACGGATCCGGGATTTCGCCAAAGAGGGAAATGAAGCTGACGCAACGATTCTCATCGGTGGTGGTGGTTTGACCGGCGTTGAATTAGTTGGGGAAATTGCCGACGAGCTACCTGCTTTGACGAAAAAATACGGCGTAGACCGCAAAGCTGTGAAGCTAATGCTTGTGGAAGCTGGGCCCAAAATTTTGCCGGTGCTTCCTGACCCGCTTATCCAGCGCGCAACTGCCAGCCTTGAAGCTCGCGGCGTTGAGTTTTTGACAGGCCTTCCGGTAACGAACGTGGAAGGTAATACGATTGACCTGAAGGATGGTCGTAAAATCGTAGCCAATACTTTCGTATGGACCGGCGGTGTGCAAGGCAACCCGCTTGTTGGCGAATCAGGACTCGAAGTGAACCGCGGACGTGCTTCTGTGAACGAGTATTTGCAATCTGTCTCCCATAAAGATGTATTTGTCGTTGGCGACAGCGCGGTATTCTTTAGTCCGGATGGCCGTCCTTATCCACCAACGGCTCAAATCGCTTGGCAAATGGGCGAACTTGTGGGCTATAACCTGTACGCTTACCTGCAAGGCAAAACGATGGAAGACTTCCATCCGGTAAATTCCGGTACACTGGCCAGCTTGGGCCGCAAGGATGCCGTAGCCACGATCGGCGCCAACAATACGTCGCTTCGCGGACTGCCGGCAACACTCATGAAGGAAGCGAGCAATATCCGCTACTTGTCCCACATCAAATCGCTTGAAACATTAGCATATTAATCGTAAGTAATAAACACAAGGAACGGTTAGGGTAAATCGCCCGATACCGTTCCTTTTTTATACTTGTGCTTTACTGGCGAACCGAACAATTGGGCCTGGATCAACTCATTGATCATTTTTTTCATTTATTTAGTTTTAAATGTATTTCGTACATCTAATTTTAACGAATAAGCTCGGCTGCGCATAATAACTGCAAAAAGTACATTTAAAAGTCAGGGTTATCAGGGAAACACCCATTTTTATTCGAATTAGATGTATCTTTTACACTTAAATTGGCTAAGATAGCGAAAATTCCAAAATTAGATGTAGAATATACAGCTATCCGATGAGTGGTCAATACGGCGGGGCGGCATTTTTGCTTTTATTTATCGTTTGTTTGTTGGCTGTAGGGTTGCCGGTGCTTTTGGCAAAAGCTTTTTTCGATTGGATGGATTTTCTCGCCTCCAATGTTCTGCTTCCGCTCGGCGGACTAATCGTCACCATTTTTGCCGGCTACGCCTGGAAGCGAGCGTCAGAAGAAGCCAGACTTACAGGCGGATGGAACCGGGTTTGGATGTTTTTGTTGCGATACGTCGCACTGATCCTCGTTCTTTTCGTCTTTTTGCATACATCCGGTTTGATTCAATTTCAAATAAAAAAGCGCGAGCTCAGGATTTTATCAGCCCTTGCACTCGCGCTAATTTGTTGTTTGCGCCCCTTTTATTTAAAGGAATTCCAGTGAGTGATTTGATCTACAGAAAGACGAGGGGTCGCATGTGCTGCTTTAGCTGCTTTTCCGATAGCAATCAGCATAATCGGTTTCAACGTTTCCGGCACTTCGAACTCTCTGGCGAACGCTTCTGCATCGTACCCACCCATAGGCACCGTGTCATAGCCTCTCGCTTTAGCAATTAGCATTAGCTGCATGGATATGAGGCCCGCATCGAGCAAATTAACTTGATGAAGGCGTTCCGGTCCCATACCGCCATAGCCTTTATGGAGCCGTTCCACGAAGTTATTCTTCAACTCCTCGGTCATGACCCCAGCTTCCACCGCCTTGCTGTAAATGGTATCGGCTTGTTCATAGGACTTCAAATCCCCAAGCACGGCGATAACTGCGGATGCATCCACAACTTGCTCTTGGTTATTGGCGATCGGGAGCAATTTTTTCTTCAGATCTGCATCGTCGATAATCATAAACCGCCAAGGTTGCAAGTTGGAGGAGGAAGGTGCCGAAATCGACAGCTCCAGCATTTCTCTCAGTTCCTCACGTGATATTTTCACTGTTGGGTCATAGACGCGTACAGAATGTCTTTCTCGAAGTACAGTATAAAAATCATTCAGATCCAGTTTCTCTGCAATATTCATCCAAAATCATCCTTTCTATCTCAGCTCGAATTCAGTATAACGCCTAACTGTAATTATTTCAAGAACAGTTTATAAGTTGTGCATTGACCATCCGCTTGTAGATAATGGAGATAACCATTACTCTATAAGAAGAATATAGGCCTAGAAGGAGGAGCAGCAGCATGACGTTACGAATTGGAATCGTGGGTACAGGATGGTTTAGCAGGGTACATGCGGATTTATTAGCTGGTATGGAAGGTGTGCGGGTAGCGGCTGTTTGTGGAACGAGTGAAGAGAAGGCCCTTATGTTTGCCTCAAATTATCCTGGGGCAACAGGCTATAGCCGGTTTACCGAAATGCTCGACTCGCAGAAGCTGGATGCGGTATATTTATGTATTCCGCCAATGGCGCATGGCCAGATGGAGCTTGAGCTGATTGACAGAGCCATTCCGTTTTTTGTGGAAAAGCCGCTCAGTACGAATTTGCAAACCCCGCAAGACATTTTGGACCAGCTGCAAAAGAAACCCGTGGTCCACGCGGTAGGCTATCACTTTCGATATAAGGAGACAATACAGCGGCTGAAGGCATCCTTAAGTGGGCAAACGATTGGGATGGTCATGGGCGCATGGATGGGTGATATGCCTCAAGTGGCATGGTGGAGAAAACAGGAGGGCTCTGGCGGACAGTTTATCGAGCAGACAACCCACATTGTTGATTTGCTGCGCTATACGGCAGGAGAGGTCGAAGAAGTTTATGCGGCATACGGCAACCGGGTAGTTCAGGGGCAATACGAGAACGTCACAGTACATGACGTAGGTACCGTTTCGATGAAGCTTGAGAGCGGTATTATTGCAACTGTGTCCAACACCTGCATCCTGCCTGGAGGTGTAGGGCAAGTAGAGCTGCGGCTTTATACCAATAACGGAATACTGGATTGGAGCCCAGATCGATTGGAAATCTCCACCCCGGGAGTAAGAACGACATATACAGGAACGGACAATCCTTATGCTGCCGAAGCCGGGGCTTTTATTCATGCCTTGCGAACGGGTGACACTTCACGGATTTTATCGGACTATAGCGATGCCTATAAGACACAAACGGTCACCTGTGCTGCCTTAGAATCGGCAATGACGGGCAAACCGGTTCGAATCTCTGAGTAAACCGGCTAGCCCTATCCGCCCTTCGCTATTTACTCAACTCACTCTTTCAGTTTCTCCTGATATTCGCCCGGAGGCAGACCAAAGTGCTGTTTGAAGACGTGGGAAAAGTGCTTGGCACTGAGATAGCCGACTTGCTCAGCAATATCATAGATTTTTTGCTCTCCCGGTTCGGACAGGAGTTTGGCGGCACGCTCCATCCGGATCCGGGTGAGAAATTTGATATACCCTTCCTGCTGACGTTGACTGAATACCGTACTTAAATAGGCGGGGGAGACACCTACCTTTTCAGCGATCAGCGCTAGGCTGAGTGGTTCGGCATAGTGAGTGACAATATAGGCTTTGGCTTTAGCGACTAGATCGATGTCGTTGATATCGCGATTGTCTGCATTTCCTTGATGCATCAACGTCTCGGCCGCCTCTGTGTAGATTTCGTTGACATTATCCCGGGTCAACTGGTTACCGTATACGAGCAGCTTCCTTAGTGTATTTAGTGCGGCTTCCGAATTCACTTCTAGCAGATTTTCCGCATGCAGCCGGTCTAAATACGAGAGCATTTCGTTTCCAAACAGCAGGGCTCTGGGTACATTCAAAGGATCGATCAGTTCGATATAGTCCCTTAAGGCAGCAGTAAAAGCCCATTCCTCGTTCGAACTTAGAGCGTTGCCCAAACTGGTAAGGGACCGTTCGATCTGATGAATCCTTGTCAGCAGCGGTTCGCTGTCGGTAACCTGATTGCAGATTTCTTCGTGAAGGTATAATTGTCCGTTTCCCTGGAGTAAACGGGCTTGCAATGCTGTCCGGGCATGCCGGTAAGAAAGGTCGAGCTGCAGCACCTCGCTGACGCTCGAGCCCAGGGCCCCCGTCAGACTTAGACCGGTATGGAGACTTAGTGCGGAAGCCACATGCTCAAACAACAGACAGCTTTTTTGCTTCAGCTCCTTTGCATTCTCCCCGGTAATAAGCAGACAAGTATGTTGATCATGATCATTAAACACGATTCCGGCCTCAAGTTCTTCGAAGAGCTCGGCAGCCATCCGGTGCAAAATAAACCGGAAGATGCCGCGTTCTTCCAGCGGAACCGATTTCTCATAAAAAGGGACTTCGTCTAGATTTAGAATTAAAATGGCCGCTTCGGCTTCGATTAAGTTGACCTTGATCCGATACATTAACGGATAAAGGGTTTTAATTTCAATATGATTCCGGGTAACAACGGCGGTCAGAAACTGGTTGACCGCTTGTTTTTGCGTCTCCTTCGATACGCTTTGAAGTGCCCGTAGGGCGAGTTGATGGTGATTTTCCAGTTCAAGTTCACTGGCGATTTTGCTAAGTGCCTTGGTCATTTCTTCTGCTTGAATCGGCTTAAGCAAATAATTGCTTACACCATAACGAATCGCTTCCTGGGCCATGGGAAATTCATTGTATCCCGACAACAGCATGACCTTTTGTCCTGAATTTGCATCCGCAATATGACGGCAGAGCTCCAGTCCATCCATCTCAGGCATTTTGATATCTGTTATCACGAGGTCGAAGTGCTGTTTGTTCATCAGCTCCAAGGCTTCCACGCCGTCTCCTGCGACTGCTGCAACCTCGAAGCGAAAATCCCATTGCGGAATATGGGTGCGTAGAAAACGTCCAGTAAGCGGTTCGTCGTCGACAATGAGCAAGGTATACATGGTGATTCATCTCCTTACGAAAATTCGGGCGGGAGCATGACCGTTACGATCGTACCTTTTTCCCACTCGCTCTGAATGCGGAGTCCGTAGGTTGGTCCGTATTTCAGTTTAACGCGCTTGTCGATATTTAACAGGCCGATGCCGGTTCCCGGTGAAACCCCGGATTTAGCCGCGGGTCCCCCTGGCTCGGTTTCTACCGAATGAAGTGCTGCCCCTTGGGACAGCATCGTTTGCAGCGCAGCCAGTTTTTCCCCGCTCATTCCCTTTCCATTATCCCGGATATGAAACAACGTATAATCCGCTGTAAGCTCGTTATACATCCATATTGTCGTCTTTCCCCGCTTCAACTCACAGCCATGAATGACGGCGTTTTCGATAATCGGTTGAAAAAGGAGCGAAGGAACGGACGTGTTCATCAGTGACTCATCTACTTCTATCCGGTATTCAAGCCTGCCTTCATACCGGGTGCTTTGAATACCCAAATAAGCTTGAACCAGCTCCAGTTCCTTTCGCAGAGGGAGTTCCTTGTCCCAAGCGGTTAAGCTGCGCATCAGCAGGCTGAGTTGATTGAGGTGCAGGAGTGCTTTATCCTGCTCCCCGCTTTGCATGAGAATTTGAATCATGTTCAGAGAATTAAAAATAAAGTGCGGCCGGATCTGACTGTGCAGTGCGTTAATCTGCGCCTCCTGCTGCAGCATTTTTGATTCGTAGACCTCTTTGACGAGCTTGGTATTAGTTGATAGCATCACATTAATTTGTTGGGTCAAATGGTTAAAGGAGGAGCCCAAATATCCGATCTCATCCTGGCGGTTGTATGGGAATTGCACATCCAGTTGTCCGCTCTCCACCTTTTTCATCAGACGTACGATATGCAGTAGAGGCCGCAAGAAGCGTCTGACAAAGACCGCGAGAATAACAATGGCGAGCAGTGAGCAGGCAATAGCAAACAGGAAGGCCGTGTTCCGCGTTTTAACAGAATTGGCGTTCAGTTCTTCCATCGAGTTGACGGCAACAATCGTCCAATTGGTACGGGGCACATTGGCGAAGTTCACAAGGTATGACTTACCATTCTCCTTCATGGTGAAAGGCTTCTCCCTGCTACCGATGGCGTTGTAAAACGCAGCACTGTCCGGTCGAGATGAATTGGCGTAAATCAGCTTGCCCTGCTGGTCGATGATAAAGAAACGCCCCTCCTGACCGACGTCAACTTTGTTGCAAATATTTTCAATGCCCTTATAGTTGGCATCCACTTTGATAACTCCGAGGACCCGGTCCGTATTCCGGATGCTGCGGAGTCGTTTGACGATCGAGAAGACTTCCGTCTTATCGTATTTTATGAGCTGCTGCTGATGTGCCGAAACGAAGGTGGCTTCCTGCGTTGACATCGCTTCCTTGTACCAATCGTATTGGGTGAAATCCTTATCGGTATTGATGGTAATAGGGAAACGCCCGCTGAAATATATCTCGTCGGCCAAAATAAAAACCCGCAGAATATCTGACCGCGGATAAATCATGATCTCGTCGAGATAGTCCTCGATAAGGCGACGCTTATCTAGCTGTTTCATCTCTGAACCGCTGACGTTCCTGTCTAGCGCATCCATTACCGTTTCGTTACGGTATGGGGACAAAGTTAGCCGGAATAGGTCGTCAAGATAGTTGTTTACATTAATGGACACCTGATCGATCGTCTGCTGGACCTGATCCGCCGCTTTTTGCCTGGAGTCTTTAGTATATTCCATATAGGATAGCGCAGAGACGGAGAACACGGAAATCAATATGAACAAGGCGGTAAAAAATAGCAGTTTGGCTCGGATGCTCCAGTAACGGTAAGCTTTGCATTTACGCATGTCCCTCACCTCTGATTTTAGTTTATACGGTGGATACCGCGGTTTCAATGGATATGAAAAAGCAGTACCATGATCTTAAAAAAGCGGTGTTTAGGTTCCGGCCCGCCTGCTATATGCTTGATCTCGTAAGGCTGAACAAAACAGCACGGATTTAAAAGGGAGGGCTAATAGGATGAAAAAGATGTTGGTAATGATGCTGAGCGCAGTGATGTTCATTGTGCTGTTGGCAGGTTGTTCCGGAGGAGATAACTCTGATGCCTCGAAACAAAACGGCGACAAGGCAGAAGGCTCGAAGAGCGAGAAGAAAGTGAAGCTGCAATTTTTTACGGGAAAAGTCGAAACCATCGATTTAATGAATGAGCTAATCGCCAAGTTTAATGAAAAGAACCCGAACATCGAAGTGGAACAGGAATACCAGAAGGACGCGAGCAACGTGTTCAAGGTCAAGCTGGCTTCGGGCGACGTACCAGACATTACAACCGTGGTGGCCCAGGAATATATCGATCAGGGCAAATACCTGGATTTGTCGGGCGAAGCATACTGGCCCCGCGTTTTGCCGGCGATTAAGGATTTAACGACGGATGTGAAAAGCGGAAAGCAATACAAGGTAGCCACGAACGTGACGATGGGCGGAATTTTTTACAATAAAGCGCTGTTTAATGAATTAGGCCTGAAACCGGCTACCACATGGGATGAATTCGTAAGCAATATGAAAATTATTCAGGCAAAGAAACCGGACGTTGTACCTTTGTTTATCGCAGGAAAAGAATCTTGGACGCTTGGGCAATTGATTGAGTTTGTCGGACACGGCCCGCTCAAGCAGCAGCTTGGCGTTGTTCCGGCCAAGAAGGCATTTATTAACAACGACTCAGCCCAGTTGAAATTTGACGAGCAGGGTGGAGCCATGGATACATTCGCCAGCCGTCTGATGGAGCTCCGGGATGAAAAACTGGTGAATAGTGATCTAATCACGGCAACCTATGACAACCAGAAGCAGGCTTTTGTCGATGGTAAAGCGGCTATGATCATTCAGGGTATGTGGGTTATGGGCGATTTACTCAAAATGAAACCGGATTTTACGGACAACATCGGGTTTACGGTGATCCCGTCGGTGGTTGATGGCCTGAAGCCGACCGTCCTGTCTGCGGAGGATTCCGCCTACGCCATTACCGCTGAATCTAAGCATCCGGAAGAAGCCAAGAAGTTTCTGGAGTTCCTGCTGCAGCCGGAGAACCTGAAAATCTACAGCGAAACCCTGAAGTCTCCTACAGCTTTTACCGATGTTGATGCCGATTGGGGCCCACTGAAGGACCAGGCGGCCGAAGCGCTTAAACAAGGTGCGAATATCGCCTTTACTGATTGGCCATCGGGATTTTCCGGAGATGACGCCGGCCGAATGGTTCAGGAACTGCTGGTCGGAAAATACAAGAACGGGCATGACTTTGCGGTTGATTTCAAGAAAACCTGGGATAAAGCCTGGGCTGCCAATAACAAATAAGATTTTAGAAATTAGTAAGGAAAAATGGAAGGAAAGTGAGATCGTTCGAGCGGTGAATCCTTTCCTTCCTTTCATTCTTTTCCAAAACGAGAGAGAGGAGAGAAACGATAATGGCATTACTTCGCAACTTCAACAACCATCTGCATAAATATATGGCTATTCCGGCGATCGTGTTGTTTGGTTTCTTCTTTATTTATCCGTTGGCCCGGGGCATCGGGATCAGCCTGACGGATTCCAACGGAATCACGACTCCAAACTTTGTAGGCTTGCAGAATTTCATCGATTTTTTTAAGGATGATCGGGCCACGCACGATATGCTGACTACGCTGTGGTTCGCCATCGGGTCGGCACCTTTGCTCAACTTATTCGGTTTTCTTTATGCCCTGCTTCTTGACAGGAAAATGGTGGGCAAAGGACTCGTCAGAGCGATTGTCTACTTACCGGCTGTGATCAGTCCGCTGATTATGGGCTATATCTGGTATTTTATCCTTCAACCGGAGCGGGGCTTCCTATATCACCTGGGACAAAATCTCAAGCTAGAATTCCTCCAGGGTAATTGGCTAGGCAGTAGTACCAGTTCAATCGTTTTGCTAATCATCGTCAATGTCTGGCAATTTGTCGGTATGACCATGATCATCTACTTGGCCGGTCTGCAGTCCATTCCTTCAGAATTGTACGAGGCCAGCCGGATGGACGGAGCCGGGGTCTGGAAGACGTTATGGAATGTCACGATCCCCATGCTGTACCCTTCTATTAAAATAAATGTCGTAACCAATATAATTGGTTCCTTGTCGGTTTTTGACATTATTGTGGCGTTAACTGACGGTGGACCAGGGTATAGCACGGAATCGCTCAGCTTGTACATTATGCGGATGCAGTATGGCAGCTTCACGGGATACTCCACCGCAGTTGCCTTGATTCTGTTCTTAATTATCATCATCCCTGTCTTCTTATTCCTGCGTTTGACCCGGAATAAAGAAGTGGAAATGTAAGGGGGGAACGAAGTTGAAACAACTGCTGGGGATCATAAAGTATTTGGCTGTTATCGCTATTTCGCTGCTGGCCCTAATTCCGTTTTATGTGCTGTTGTATTTGTCGCTAAATACTCCTTCCAGTAATGTGTTTGAAGGCGGTATACTACCCGTTCCGAATTTTTACTTCGGCAATTTTAAGAAGGCATGGTTCGCTTCGCAACTGGGAACAGCCATTGGAAACTCACTGATCATAACCGTAGGGGCGTTGTTTATCATGGTGGTGCTTTCCAGCGCGGCGGCTTATTCCATCGCACGTTTCAACAGTAAAATGAATTCCGTGATTTTTAATGTGCTGCTCATTTGCATGATGGTCCCAGCGATTATCATCACGGTGCCATTGTATACGCTGATGCGGTCCATTCATGGGATCAATACGCTGTGGGCCATGATTCTGCTGCTTGCCTCAAACGGTCTGCCAATGGCGGTTTTTTTATACACCAGTTTCATCAAAGCGTTACCCCGCGAAGTGGAGGAATCGGCGATCATCGACGGATGTACTTATTTTTCCGCGTTTTGGCGGGTGACCTTTCATTTTCTGAAACCGGTAACCGCGTCTTTAATCATCTTGTCGGGCCTCGGAATTTGGAACAATTATGGTCAGGCGGTATTCTTTCTACAAAAACAGGAAATGAGGACAGTGCCGTTGGCGGTGTCGATGTTTTTTCAAAAGTACGGCGCTGACTGGAACCAAATGGCGGCTGCCGCTATGATCGGTCTTGCTCCAGCGGTGCTGGCATTTTTGGCCTTCCAGAAATATTTCATCAAAGGAATTACTGCGGGAGCGGTGAAGGGATAGGAGGACAACAGCATGATTAAAGATATATACCCGGTTCGTGCCCAGTTCTTGAGCGGGCAGCCGGTGGAAATAGCTATAGAGCTTGCTAACTTTACAAAAGAAATAGTAGTTATTACACTGTCTGTCAGGGTAAATTGGCTTAATCAGGAGCTTAACAAAATGGAGCTGCGTGGCATTACCCTAGCTCCATGTGAAGAACGGGTTCTTACGCTTCGTGTTGGGGAATATCTTGCTGATTTCAATGGATACGGAGTGGATGTGGAATGGGTGTTAGACGAAGCCATGGAGGTTTCCGCCGGGAGGATATCTACGGCCTTCGACGTAGTTTCGGACTGGCGTAAATCGACCCGCTACGGGTTTTTGAGCGATTTTAATACGTCGGAGAAAGGAGACCGGCAGGATGTAGCCTGGTTAAGCAAGCTCCATATCAATCTTGTGCAGTTTTATGACTGGATGTACAAGCACGACGATCTGGTTCCAGAATCCAGTGAGTTTACCGACCTGATGGGGCGGAGGCTGAATTTAGATGTTGTTTCCGAAAAGGTACGCTACTGTCATGATTACGGCATGAAGGCGATTGCATACGGTGCCATTTACGCAGCAAGCAAAGGATTTTATGAGCAGCACAAGAATTGGGCGCTTTTGCAAAGCGACGGAGAGGCTTACGATTTTATCGATGTATTCAAAATCATGAACATAGAAGCAAGTTCACCATGGCATGACCATATCATTGCGCAGTATAAACGGGCGATTGAAAAGGTCGACTTTGACGGCATTCATATGGATACTTACGGTTTTCCCAAAACCGGCATTTCCGCTGTCGACGGAAGCGTCGTCCGCCTGGAAGAGCAGTTCCCGCTCCTGATCGACCATACCCGTGAAGCTCTGGAGCAAAGCAAGGACGATATTTGCCTCATCTTTAACAATGTCGGAAATTGGCCGGTGCATACCGTGGCAAGAGCTGCCGAAGACGCGGTTTATATTGAGGTTTGGAAGCCTTACGAACGGTACCATCACCTGGTGCAAATCATCCAATGGGCCAAGCTGTGGGGAGGCGGCAAACCAGTCATTTTGGCTGCTTATCTGGCTCCCTTCCGTCTGGAGGGGGCAACTTCCGAACAGGCGGAATACGGAGCTTTACTGCTAACGGCCGCCATTGCGGCACAAGGGGGGTATCATCTGCTGGTTGGTGAAAACGGGGGCGTTCTAACCCAAGCCTATTATGCCGACTATTCGACGATGGGGGGAAAATTCATTCGGACGCTGAGAAACTATTACGATTTCAATGTCCGCTATGCGAACCTTCTATATGACAATAAGTTGGTAGATGTCTCCATGACGCATGCCGACGGCGATAACCGGGAATACGTTTTCGAAAATGTCGAATACAGCACATATGGGGAACCCGGTAAGGTCTGGACGGTCATCCGGGAAAACGAAAGCTTCAAGACAATCAGTTTCATCAACCTGAGCAACAATACCGAGGATTATTGGAATGCCGGCAAAAATCACCCGCTTGTGCAGGATGGCATAAGGGTACAGGTTTTGCTTGACAGGAAACCGAAGGGCGCGTTCGTCGCCACGCCGGACCGCGATAACGGGCGCCCGCTGCCGCTTGAATTTGAACTTACCTGCAGCCTCCGAGGAATCACGTTGGAAGCAATTCTCCCATCTCTGGAAGTATGGAACCTACTGGCAATCGAACTTTAATTAATATTCAAACAAATTGAGGCATCCGGACATAAAACGGGCTCCCGGGAAGGGAGCCTGATTTTGGCTTAATCCAACGTAATATTGTAAGTGACCAAATGAGAATCCGGTTCATCCTTGGTTATCTCTACTTCCCCGCGAAGGAGCTGAATAATTTGAATCAGGGGTCCGTTCACGCGGTTCTTGTAGATTTTAGCGGGAATATCAAGCGATGTCGATTCTCCATTCACCTTAGCGGTCTGATCTCCTACGCCAAGCGATAGTTCCTGTTCTCCATAGGAGAGGGACACATTTTTGCTGCCAGCGTCATAAGTGAACTCAATACCCGCTGCATCAGCAAAGTCCTTGAGCGGGACACTAACCTGGTCACTATCCGCAGGTGGGAGTTCCTTGAACATGACCGGCTCCCCGTTGATATTAATGGCGATGGAATATATCTGTCCGCTTTCACCAACGACAAGGCTATTCACCTGCTCTTGCAGCTGGCGATTGTTCAGCTCGACGTTTTCTGCGGTAACCAGATGTGAGCCGGCTGCAATTTCTTCCACGATGAAACGGTTAATATCGGCAGAATGATGGGACAAATCCTTGAATTCATCCAGGTTGTAGGTGATGGAGCTGTCATTTTGAAAATCGTGGACTGTCACATTGCTTAAAGCGCTGAACTGCTCAAACATGTATTTTTTCATCTCCAATTGATTGTTGAACCGCTCCGGATTTATGCTATACCACAGCTGCTGGCGAAGGATAGAATAAGGCGGGAAATATACGATGAATTCGATTTCCGGATGAGCCTTCATTAGACTGATTGTATTCCTATCGAAGCTCTTCTTTACGATGTCCAACGAAGGTTCAGTTTCGGAGGTCATCTGCTCTGAAAGACGGGCTTCTTCCCGCTTGGCAAGCACTCTTTTCGCCCCATAGACAGCGGAAGCATCCCAGTTATTCAGCATATCCAGGGTCCGCAGCTCGGGCAGCATAGCTTTGGGAAGATACAGCACCCCTAACGCATGCTTCACGTTAGAGATATTGAATAAATACTTATAATCGTTCAGCTTAGATTCGTCGTACAGGTAATATGGAAACGTCTCCTCGCCCCGGACCGAATCGTCCCGGAAGGAGAAGTAGTCGATTCCCCACAGAACTTTCTTGACCTGTCCCGTTTTGATGGCGACGTCAGCAATCATGCGCTGTTCTTTCGCGGTGGAGCCCTCCATGGACAGCTTCATCACTTTTCCGCCCAATACTTTACCTACCTGGGAAGGAACAAAATTTTCGGTCATGGAGCTGCCGAGAATGATGGTGTCATAAGCGTAATTTTTGGCCAGACCCGGGTTCTGGTAGCGCTCCTGCTTCGTAAAAAGGGGCTCATAAGCGGATTTGCGGTATAGCTGTAGCGGGTCGACGGCGTACACAAACGTACCGACGATAGCGGTGAACAATAGGATAAAGGCCGCAAACCAGGCGATAAATTGAATATTTTTCAAGGGGAAGAGTCTCCTTTGCTAACACGGTTTAGAAGGTGAAATATAAAAATTCACTGACCTGGTTGAAGTATAAAATGGAAAAGACGAATAGTGCGGCAATATACGCTGCATATTTGAGGTTCGGCTTGAAATGTAGCTTCATTTCCATCGAGTTGCGCGCCAGTACGGCTATGGTGAAGGTAGCACCGATCATCAGAAGCTTGCCGATAAGGTCCAGATTGAGCACTAAACCGATATTCTGAAAATTAAACATTCCGTGGAACACCTTCATGGCGTCCTCCATCGTTTTGGCCCGGAAGAACACCCAGCTGAAATTGACGAACAGGAACGTGATAAGCCAACCGCTCCAGCGTGGTAGTGTTATCCCCGTCTTGCCCCACAGCCTTTGTACGACTTGAGCAATACCATGCAGCAGTCCCCAGATGATAAAGGTCCAGCCTGCTCCGTGCCAAATCCCCCCGATCAGAAACGTGGCCACAAGGTTGAAATAAGTACGCACCTTTCCTTTGCGGTTGCCGCCAAGCGGAATGTATATATAGTCCTTGAGGAACCGGCTTAACGTCATGTGCCAGCGGCGCCAGAAATCCTGAATACTGACCGCCTTATAGGGAGAATTGAAGTTTATAGGCAGCTTGATATTGAACAAAAGAGCAATCCCGATAGCCATATCGGAGTATCCGCTGAAATCGAAATACAATTGTAGGGTATAGGCTAAAGAGGTGCTCCAGGCATCAACCAGACTTAGTTGCGTAGAAACATCAAATCCTTGGGTGGCTATAGGAGCAAGTGTGTCGGCGATGATGACTTTTTTAAACAGGCCGATACAGAATACAAAGAAACCGCGAGCGACATTGCCCGGGATAATCTGTTTGCTGCGGACGCGATCGAACTGTGGCATCATTTCTTTATGGTGCAGGATCGGGCCGGCAATCAAGTGAGGGTAAAACGTGACGAAAAGGACGTAATTAACGATGCTGTATTCTTTCGCCGAACCGCGGTAGGCATCGACGAGATAAGCGATTTGCGTAAAGGTGAAGAAGCTGATTCCGAGTGGAAGAGCTAGCTCTAGCAGCTTGATATGTGCGGCAAATAGGCTATTTACGTTCGTGATTAGAAAATCGGCATATTTGTAGTAGCCGAGCAGAAGGACGTTGCCGGAGATTCCTGCGGTTAGCAGCAACCTTCGAATTTTGGGCGATTTACTCCCGGAATGACCGATCAGGCGTCCCATTAAATAGTTAAAGGCGATCGAACCTAGAATGAGCGGAAGCGATTTGATGCTCCACCAGCTATAAAAGAACAGCGATGCGGCAGCAAGCCACAGTTTTCCCACCACAGGAGGGCAGAACCGGTTAAGTAGAAAATAAGCAATAAACGTAATCGGCCAAAAGGCGAAAATGAATTCATAGGAGTTAAACAGCAAGGATCGATGGCACCTCTTTCTCCAAAAAAAGCGATATATCGAGCTAATCATATAACATTATGTCAAAAGCGGACAATAGTTTTTTGTTAATTCAATTCCTTTTTTTTACAAAAAGAGCCCTGCCATTACGGCAGGGCGGAAAAGAGAAATCTATATAATAAAATAGGAGGAACCATAACATAAGCTTTAGAACTACAGTAGTGATATCAGCATCGGAGCTGCGCCTAAAGTGAATAATGCCGCCAAGATCATCGAAATGCTGGAAATCGTGCCGGTTAGTGAGCTAAGCTCAAAAGCTTTCGAGGTACCGGTACCGTGGGCGCTCGTTCCGAACAGAACCCCGCGCGCCACCTCGCCCTCGATACGGAACATCTTCACCACAAGCGGCCCGAGCATCGTTCCAAGCAGGCCGGTCAAGATGACGAATACAGCCGTAATGTTCGGAACGCCGCCGATGATTTGCGATACATTCATGGCGATCGGTGTCGTCACCGAGCGTGGGATCAGACTACTGATGAGCTCGTTGTCCAGATGCAGCCACTCGGCAAGAACGGCTGAGGAGAACATCGCTACGATGGAACCGCTCAGGACGCTAATCAAAATTTCCACGGCATGCTTTTTCAGCACGTTATAGTATTTATAGAGAGGGACGGCAAAAGCGATCGTTGCCGGCTGCAGCATGGCGCTTAGCCATTTTCCTCCGGTATGGTAAGTTTCGTAAGGAATATTCGCCCATACTAGGCCGATCACCAGAAATAAAGGAGTAATCAGCAGGGGAGACAAATATATTTTAGGCTGAATTTTGTAAATTCGTTTGGACAAAACGTAAATCATTAATGTAGCAGCTAAACATAACACACCGGCAATCATGAGATTCGGCGCTCCTTTCGTTTCGCAATACGAGTGGCGATAAGCCCGGAACTGACCATGACGATCAGGGTACTGAATATGACAACGATGAGAATACGTACTCCTTCACTTTCCAGAAGCGGTATGTATTGCATAACACCGACAGCCGAAGGAATGAAGAACAGCAGTAGTTCGGCCAGCAGCCAGTTTGCGCCTTGCTCTATCCATGTAAGTTTGATGACGTTGGTTTTCAGGAGAATAAAGAGAACAACAATGCCAAGAATCGAACCTGGAATCGGCAGATGGAGCAGCTTAGCGATAGCGTTCATAGCCATTGAGATGCAGAACAGGATGGCAATTTGAAAAATGGCTTTACTTATCATTTTCATTTTATCCATGTGGATAGCAGCTCCTTTCTGTCTGTGGTTGGTAATGAAAATATTACACCGTTTGTTTTCATGAGTAAAATGAATATACTGAATGAATAGCATTCCATTTATCTATGGATTAAGCATAAAGGGGACTTGGTTATGGACATCCGGCAAATGCAGTATTTAATTGAGGTTGCTCGGCTCAAAAGCTTCACGAAGGCAGCGGAGGCACTCTATATTACTCAGCCGACGATCAGCAAGACGATCAAGGGAATTGAGGAGGAGCTGGGGGTCGTATTATTCGACCGATTTGGGAAAAAAATAGAGCTGACCGATGCAGGCCAAATTATAGTGGGACAAGCCCAGCAGATCGTCACGTCGTTCCAAAATCTTACGGCGGAGCTGGATGATTTACGCAATTTGAAGAAGGGCCATATCCGGATCGGACTGCCTCCAATGGTTGGATCGAGCTTTTTTCCGAAGGTCATTGGCCAATTTCACCATCGATACCCGGAGATAACGATTCAACTGATTGAGGATGGGGCGAAAAAGGTGGAGTCCGACGTGGCCAGCGGAGCGCTGGAAGTCGGCGTCGTGGTGCTGCCGACGGTACAGGAGGGTCTCAGCAGCTTCCCGTTTGTGGAGGAAAAGCTCAACTTGGTCGTTCACCCGACGCACCCGCTCGCCGAGAGGAAGGCGGCGGAGCTGTGGGAGCTCGCCCAGGATCAGTTCGTGCTGTTCCGGGAGGACTTCACGCTGCATGACCGGATCATCAATGAATGCGGGAAGGCTGGTTTTCAGCCGCATGTCATATATGAGAGCTCCCAGTGGGATCTTATTAGTGAGATGGTGGCGGTGGGACTTGGCATTACGCTATTGCCGGAAACGATCTGCCGCGAAATCGATGATGAGCGCGTGAGAATCATTCCGCTCGTCAAGCCGATCATTCCCTGGAAGCTTGGTATCGTATGGCGCGATGACCGGTATTTATCTTTTGCTACGCGGGAATGGATTCGCTTTGCTCAGCACGAGCTGGCGGCTCAAGGGCAGGGAT
Organism: Paenibacillus puldeungensis; assembly: GCF_042678945.1. Classification (NCBI taxonomy): domain Bacteria; kingdom Bacillati; phylum Bacillota; class Bacilli; order Caryophanales; family Paenibacillaceae; genus Paenibacillus; species Paenibacillus puldeungensis. Next base: position 18,854 of record NZ_JBHTLM010000027.1, read on the forward strand.
AATTTCTCATTAATTTCAAACATATCTGCGGCTGCTCATCGACATCCCTGCACGGTTCAGAATCGACAAACCCAAACTTTCGCACAGTTGAAATGGATGCTTTGTTTTCGGGATGCGTGAGAATATAGATACAATCAACACCAAGATGGGTAAAACAAATATTGATTAAAATGGGTAATGCTTCGGACATATAGCCTTGCTTCCAATAATCTTTCCAAATGTCGTATCCAATTTCAACTTGCTTTTCTTCAGGATCCCAGTAGTGATACCCACATGTTCCGATAAATGCATCACTATTTTTATCAAACATGCCGTAACGGAGATACCCTTTCCCTTCTGGGTTTTGGTAATGCTCAATAATTTCTTTTGCTTCTTCCATATCGCAGGGTGGTTCACTAAAATATTTACACATGTCCGGATCAGAAAATTGCCTGTAAACTGAATCAAGATCGCCAATATTAAGCAATCGAAATTTCATTCTTGCCGACGTAATAGGTTCTGATAGGTTCATAATAGTCACCTCGGGCGATTTGTTGAAGGAATATAAACCGCGTTTCTTCTCATCATCGCATTAAAGATTTTTTCCTTATGTTAGCAAAATTTTATTGGAACAGCAATGGAGTGACCACCACATCTAGAGTTCTCCCGGAAAATATTTCGCAAAATGTTAGATATTTAACGCTTTAACCCTGTGCAGGATATATGTACAAAAGTCCTATCTTTTTATATAATAACCAAATGTGAAACTTACAAATAAAAAAGTAGGGGACAGAGCCTATATGAGTTTTATTAGAAAAAAATCGATCACTGCGATGATTCAAGAGAAGAACGCATCCAGTGATGGGACGCTCAAGAAAGAGCTTAACGTGTTTGATTTGACGATGCTTGGCGTCGGGTGTGTTGTAGGAACAGGAATTTTTGTACTGACCGGTGTAGCGGCAGCCCAACATGCTGGACCAGGGTTGATCTTGTCGTTTATTCTAGCCGGGATTGTGTGTGCCTTCTGTGCACTCTGCTATGCAGAGTTTGCTTCCATGGTTCCCGTGTCGGGCAGTGCCTACACCTACAGCTATGCTACGTTTGGTGAACTGTTTGCCTGGATTCTCGGTTGGGATTTGATCCTAGAATACGGCTTTGCCGCCTCTATGGTCGCGAGCGGTTGGTCGGGATATTTCCAAGGGCTGTTATCCGGCTTTGGATTTAACATACCGAAGGCCATCAGCAGCGCCTTTGATCCGAGTGCAGGGACTTATATCGACGTACCAGCCATCTTGGTGGTACTGGCGCTAACCTTTATCGTTTCTCGCGGTGCGAAGGAATCGACGCGCCTCAATTCGATCATGGTTATTATCAAAATAGCCGTCATCATCCTGTTTATTGTCGTCGGCGCTTTTTATGTGAAACCGTCCAACTGGACGCCATTTATGCCGTTTGGCTTCAGTGGTGTTGTTACCGGCGCGGCAACTGCCTTTTTGGCTTACATCGGATTCGATGTCGTTGCCACAGCGGCCGAGGAGGTCAAAAATCCTCAAAAAGATCTGCCACGAGGCATAATCTGGTCACTCATTGTTTGTTCCTTGCTGTATATTCTTGTCACCGCCATTCTTACCGGCGTAGTGCCTTATACGATGCTCGACGTGAAAAACCCTGTTGCCTTTGCACTCCAGTACATTCATCAGAACTGGGTTGCTGGCTTCATCTCGCTTGGAGCAATCGTAGGGATTACGACAGTTTTGTTCGTACTTCTGTTTGGACAAACCCGTTTGCTTTACGCTATTGGCCGTGACGGCTTGCTGCCTAAGAAGCTGGCCCACCTGCATCCGAAGACAGGGGCCCCGAGTACAAGCACATGGGTTACCGGCATTATTGTAGCTGTATTCGCAGGATTGATTCCGCTTCACAGACTTGCCGATTTGGTCAGTATCGGAACGCTGTTTGCTTTTATCTCGGTTTCGCTCGGTATCGTCATTCTGCGGAAGACGCGTCCGGACCTAGAGCGTTCATTTAAGGTTCCATTCGTACCAGTCGTACCGATTTTGGCAGTCCTTTCTTGTGGTTATTTGCTGATCAGTCTGCCGAAGATTACTTGGATAGCATTCCTTCTATGGCTTGTGATTGGCCTGGTCGTATACTTTATGTACGGATACCGGCACAGTCAGCTTGCCGAGCAGCGTGACCACTCTGATCATAAATAGACTTTAACGTTACACTCCTAATCCCTTTTCGAGCTGTCCGCTAAAATGCGGTGGCAGCGACCGAAAAGGGATTTTTTTCGTATATTTCGGGTTGCTTCAGCGGATAGTAAGCAAAAGAGTGCTGAATATTCCAAATGAAGGGGAGATTGCTCAGTGAGGTTTACGAGGTTAGCTATCATCCTGGCTGTAGTTGCGCTGGTATTTGCGGGAGTTTCATACCCTGCCATACCGACCGAGGCTGCTTCGGCAGATGTTCCTTATCACTTCGGCTTTAAGAAAAGCGTCGGCGGCCAGCTTCCTTCCATTAATGAGGAAGGCTTCAAAGAGATTGTCGACAAGCACGAAGCGATTTTTCTGGGGGATACCTCCAGTAAAGATTTGTTTCTTACCTTCGACAATGGCTATGAGAACGGCTATACGGCTCCGATATTAGATACGCTGAAAGCGAAAAAGGTGCCGGCTATTTTCTTCATAACCGGCCACTATGTCAAGGATCAACCCGAGCTCGTTAAACGCATGGCTGCCGAAGGGCATCTGGTCGGCAATCACTCCTGGAGTCACCCGGATATGACCACCATTTCCGATGAACGTATCCGTGAGGAGCTGGACAAGGTTAAGCAGGATACCGCAAAATTAACAGGACATCCAGACATGGCGTATTTGCGGCCTCCGCGCGGCATCTTCAGTGACCGAACGCTGCGGGTAACCAAGGAGCTCGGCTATATTAATGTGTTTTGGTCTATCGCATATAAGGATTGGGACGTGAACGACCAGAAGGGTGCCGGGTATGCATATCAGAAAGTAGTATCCCAGCTGCACCCCGGCGCGGTGATATTGCTTCATTCTGTATCGAAGGACAACGCTGCGGCACTCGGCTCCATCATAGATGAGGCTAGACGACAGGGATACACCTTTAAAAGTTTGGATCAGCTTCACAAAAAGCATAATTGAAATAGAAATGGAGCAAAGGTTTGAAGATCGCCAAAAACCGCATGCTAATGCGGATTTCCAGGCGATCTTTTTTATGTTTCCTGCATGGAGCAAAGGTTGATTTTACCTCCGCTTGACTTTGAATTTTAACGCTCCTATAATTAGGCTTGCGAATAAATAGATATGCTAATTATTAAACTGTGAAAATAAAATGGAGGTGAACTAACGAGATGATGCTCGGCGATGATCCCAAAGCCCAAAGATTATGGAGGGCATTTCGACGCTTCCGTAAGCTGGACATGAACAAATCTTCGCCGGAAGGGTATAAGGCAAGCGAAATTAGAATGATGTTCTTTATTTGGCGAGAAACCCGGCACAATGAGCGCGGAGTAACGGTCTCCGGGCTTAGCGAGGTTATGGAGGTGACTTCTCCAACCGTAACCCCGTTAATAAGAGGCATGGAGAAGAAAGAGCTCGTCTTCCGCTATAACGACCAGGAAGACCGCAGGGTTGTTCGTGTGAAGCTCACGGAAAAGGGCGAGGAAGTAACCCGCGCGGCCATGGAGAAGTATTCCAGCCGATTTAAAGGCCTATGCGAACATCTAGGGGCGGAGAAAGTCGAACAACTGACCGAGCTGCTCGATCAGGTATATCATTACTTGGAGGAGCTGCTCATACAAGATAGCCATAAGTCATAAGAGAAAGTGGAGATGATAGGAATTGCTGAAACTTTTCCGCTATTTAAAACCATACTGGATATTGGTAGCTGCAGTGCTCCTACTGGTATTTTTCCAGACGCTCTCCGAGCTCTACTTGCCGACACTGATGTCGGATATTGTGGATAAAGGGGTTGTGAAAGGAGACACCGACTATATTTGGCGAGTGGGCGGGACCATGCTGCTCGTGGCACTCGGCGGAATGGCCTGTTCGATCGCGGCAAGCTTTTTCTCAGCCAAGTCGGCCTCCGGATTCGGCAAGCTGCTTCGTGGCAAGCTGTTTAAGCACGTTTCGAATTTTTCGCTGGAGGAGTTCGATAAAGTCGGGACAGCTTCCCTTATTACGCGGACGACGAACGATATTACGCAAGTTCAGCAAGTGATGATCATGATCCTGCGGATGATGGTCATGGCGCCGATGATGTGCATTGGCGGGATTATTATGGCGGTATCGAAGGATGCTACATTGTCTTTGGTCCTCGTTGTCATTCTTCCGGTGCTGGTCGGGGCTATCTTTCTGATCGCCGGCAAAGGGATTCCGTTATTCAAACAAATTCAGAAGAAAATCGATAGACTTAACCTCGTAATGCGGGAAGGCTTGACCGGGATTCGTGTTATCCGCTCGTTCAACCGGATCAGCCACGAAAGCAAACGGTTCGATGCTGCCAACTGGGACCTGACGGAAACCTCGATCAAGGTCAACAAAATAATGGCCTTTATGATGCCGGTGATGATGATCGTCATGAACTTGGCCTCGGTCGCAATTATTTGGTACGGGGGCTTGCGGATCGATAAAGGACACATGCTGGTCGGAGACCTGATGGCCTTCCTGCAGTATGCGATGCAAATCATGTTCTCGCTGATCATGGTTTCGATGATGTTCGTCATGATTCCGCGTGCATCTGCTTCGGCGGTCCGCATCAATGAAGTGCTGGATATGGCTCCGGTGATCAAGGATGAAGGAACGAAAAGACCGGCTGCAGGGCACAAGGGCTATGTCGAATTCCGCAATGTCAGCTTCAGCTATCCGGGTGCGGAACAGCCGGCGGTACAAAACATATCGTTCAGCGCCAAGCCGGGTGAGGTGACCGCCATTATCGGCGGTACGGGCTCCGGGAAATCGACGCTGATTAGCTTGATTCCGCGCTTCTATGACGTGGATGAGGGAAGCGTCCTGGTCGACGGTACCGATGTTAGGGAAATGCCGCAGGAGGTGCTGCGGAGCAAGATCGGCTTTGTGCCGCAAAAGGCGGTGTTGTTCTCGGGGACAATCAACGAGAATATCCGCTACGGCAAAGAGGATGCGACGGATGAGGAAGTACAGCATGCCGCTCGGATCGCTCAGGCGAGCGACTTTATCGCCGAGATGGAGCAGGGCTTTGAGTCTCCAATCTCCCAAGGCGGAACGAACGTATCCGGCGGTCAAAAGCAGCGCCTGTCCATTGCACGTGCGCTTGTCCGGAACCCGGAAATATATATTTTTGACGACAGCTTCTCGGCGCTGGACTTCAAAACCGATGCCAAGCTGCGTGCGGCTTTGAAGGGTGAAACTCAGGAATCCACGGTGATCATCGTCGCTCAGCGGGTAAGTACAGTGCTTGATGCCGACCGGATTATCGTCATGAATGAAAGCCAGATTGCCGGTATCGGCAATCACCGTGAACTGATGGAAACCTGCGAAGTGTACAAAGAAATCGTGTATTCGCAGCTTTCAGAGGAGGAAATCGCATGAGCCAGGAGCAGAAGAATAAACGACGTGGTTTCGGAGGCCCTGGTGGCGGTCATGGCGGAGGACCCGGTATGGCGATGCCGGTAGAGAAAGCGAAGGATTTCAAAGGCACCTTAAAAAGACTGATTCATTACTTGAAACCTCGCAAGGTCCAACTCATCGTGGTATTGCTGATGGCCGTATTAAGTACAGTATTCAGCATCGTCAGCCCGAAGGTGATGGGGAAGGCGACAACGAAGCTTTTTGAAGGAATCATGGCTAAAATGAAGCACGTCCCGGGAGCTTCGATCGATTTTCATTATGTATGGCAGATTATTATGGTTTTGATCGGTCTTTATGTATTAAGTGCACTTTTCAGTTATTTACAGCAGTACCTGATGGCCGATGTCGCACAAAAAACGGTTTACGACCTGCGTCGTGACGTCAGCGATAAGCTGAACCGTCTACCGCTTAAATACTTTGATGCGCGGACGCACGGTGAAATTTTGAGCCGGGTTACCAATGATGTCGATAACATCAGTACAACGCTGCAGCAAAGCTTGACTCAGCTCATCACTTCGATTCTGACGATTATTGGCGTGATCGTGATGATGCTGTCGATCAGCCCGCTATTGACGTTGATTGCGGTTCTGACCCTGCCGCTTAGCGTGTTGGCGATCACCAATATTGCCAAGCGCTCGCAGAAGCAGTTCGTTCGGCAGCAAAAGGAGCTCGGACAGCTAAACGGACATGTGGAGGAAATGTATACCGGCCACAAGATTATCAAGGCGTTTGGCCGTGAGCCGAAATCGCTGGAGCAGTTCGATACGATTAACGAGCGGCTGTATGAAGCAGGCTGGAAAGCGCAGTTTATTTCCGGCGTTATCATGCCGATTATGAGCTTTATTGGAAACATCGGCTACGTGCTGGTTTCGGTCGTCGGCGGGATTCTCGTGACGAAGAAGTCGATCGAAATCGGGGATGTTCAAGCATTTATTCAATACGCTCGCCAATTCACCATGCCGATTACCCAGACAGCCAATATCGCAAACATCATTCAATCGACAGTGGCTTCGGCGGAACGTGTATTTGAAATTTTGGACGAAGAGGAAGAGAAGCTGGAATCGGTTCATCCAGTCGAACTGAAACAGCCGCAAGGTAATGTTGCCTTCAACCACGTGAAGTTTGGATATGATCCAAGCAACATCCTGATCGAGGATATGAACATCAACGTATCCCAGGGCCAAACGATTGCGATTGTCGGACCGACCGGCGCCGGGAAAACGACGCTAATCAACCTGCTGATGCGGTTCTATGAGGTGAATGAAGGCTCGATTACCGTGGACGGTGTCAACATCGCGGATATGAAACGTGGCGATTTGCGCAGCTTGTTCGGAATGGTACTTCAAGATACGTGGCTGTTTAACGGCACGATCCGTGACAATATCGCTTACGGGCGGGAGAATGTCACAGATGAAGAAGTGGTGAGCGCAGCCAAAACGGCGTATGCCGATCACTTTATTCGGACACTCCCAGGTGGCTACAATACGATTCTGAACGAGGAAGCATCCAACATTTCGCAAGGGCAGAAACAGCTATTAACGATTGCCCGTGCAATCCTCGCCGACCCGGCCATCCTCATTCTGGATGAAGCGACGAGCAGCGTCGATACTCGGACCGAGGTCCACATTCAGAAGGCAATGAACGAGCTGATGAAAGGCAGAACGAGCTTCGTTATTGCGCACCGTCTGTCAACGATCCGGGACGCCGATCTCATTCTGGTGATGAATCATGGCTCCGTCATCGAAAAAGGCACGCACGAAGAACTGCTGGCCCTCGGTGGATTTTATGCGGATTTGTATAACAGCCAGTTCACGAAAGGCGGCTTCGATCAAGAGGTTGGGTGAGGGTCGAGGCACCGCGATTTGCCACATTAAAATAGAACGAAAACAAGGCTCGTCCCAGATGGGGCGAGCCTTGTTTGTGTTTTGGCCAAAGCAGTATTACTTCGACGGGATTAAAATTTGCTGCCCGATACGGAGAAACTGCGGATTAGTCAACTTGTTGTGCTTGGCAAGAGCTTGCCAAGTCGTTTTGTACTGGATCGCGATGCGGTCTAGGTTATCGCCTTTCTTGACGATATAGGTTTTCACCGCTGCAGCTGGCTTCTTGGCTGCTTCCTTGGCCGGCTTCTTAACCGTTTCTTTTACCGGTTTCTTAGCTGGCTCTTTAGCTGGTTCCTTGACCGGCTTCGTTGGCTGCGGTTTTGGTTCCGGTGTCGGAACTGGCTTTGGCTCAGGTGCAGGAGTAGGAGTCGGTTTCGCCGATTCTACTGCCGAAGCCAGCTTAAATTTGGCGTAGCCGTCCTTGGTATCGGAGAGGTACGTCAATTTGCTGTCTTTCGCAGCGATCTCCTTGGCTGCTGGCGAAGTAGCAAACGTCACGTCAGCCTTGCCAAATGGCGCGAGCGACCAGTTACCGTCTGCTGCCGGGTTAATCGTTCCATTCGAACGAATGTAATTGATGACAACCTGACGGTTTTCATCCGGTGATGCAAGGATGATCCGTTTGCCGTCCGGATTTGCCAATTTGCTGGACGACGCGCGGTAGTTGTTGCTGGCAACGACGAATTTTTGCGCCGGATCGATCGGTTTTCCCTTATAGGACAAGCTCAGGATACGGTTTGCTTTTTCGTTCAGCAGTCCGCCTTTTGCGTCGTATTTGGTCGGCTGCGTTACGTCGATTTGATATGTTACGCCGTCGATGACGTCAAAGTTATACGTTGGGAATTCATTATTAACCAACTCTTGTTCTTCTGTTTTGGCAGGATCGATTTGCTTGAACTGCCCGGCCGACCATTCCAGCCATTCCTTCAATTCGGCGCCAGTTACCAGTACCGCGTTCACCGTGTTGGAATACAAGTACAAGTCGGCAACGTTTTTAATGGCGATATCACCGGCAGGAATATTCGTGTAATAGTTTGCACCTTGGCGTCCGCCGGCTTTAAACGGAGCAGCGGCCGAAAGCACAGGCAATCCTTCGTATTCGGTACCTTTTAAATGCTGCTCGACGTACCATTTTTGCGCGTTGTTGACGATTTGGATCGAAGGGTCGTCCTGGATCAGGGCGAACCAGCTATTGATCGGCGCGGAAGTTTTGCCAACCGGTCCGCGTACGTACTCCAACGTATGATCGTGATCGGTTTTGACCGCGTCCCAGATTTTTTGGTCCGCGTCCACCAGCGGCTTTTTATTTACGGTGTCAAAGATCGGTTTAACGGCAACGGAGGAATCCTTCACCGTCCAGGTGTTACCGGCTTTCTCCAGCTTGAGGTCGATGATACCCAGGTTGTTGCCCCAATAGCCAGGCTCTACGGCAGGCACACCGTTGATCGTTCCTTTTTTCAGGTCGACGCCCGTTTTGCCTGAAAAGGAAGCGTCCGGGAATACCTTATGCGCGTGTCCAAACAGGATTGCGTCGATGCCTTTCACCTTGCTCAGGTAAAGGATCGAATTCTCCATCAGCGGCGTTTGCGGAATGTCCTCAAAGCCGGAGTGCGGCACGGCAATGATGATGTCGGCACCTTCTTTTTTCATTTGCGGCACGAATTTATCTGCCGTTTCCACAACATCCTTTGTGATTACCTTACCTTCAAGGTTAGCTTTGTCCCAGGACATGATTTGCGGCGGCACGAAGCCGATGATCCCTACCTTCAGCTTGTGCTTCGCTCCCGTGCTGTCAGTCACCTCTTTGTCGAGGATGAGGTACGGGGTGAAGGCGTTTTTGTCGTTCGATGGATCTTTATCCTTATCGTCGATGTAAATGTTGGCGTTGATGTAAGGGAAATTGGAGCCTTTTACAGAGGTCTTCAGGAAGTCTAGCCCGTAGTTGAATTCGTGGTTGCCGAAGTTACCGGCATCGTAACCGAGCAAATTCATCGCTTTGTAGACGGGATGCGTTTCACCGTCTTTCAGCTTGTCCACTGTCGCAACGTAATCGCCCAGCGGGTTGCCTTGGATCAGGTCACCGTTATCGATGAGCAGGCTGTTCTTGGCTTCGGCGCGGGCCTGTTTGATCAGCGTCGCCGTCTTGGCCAGGCCGTATTCGTCGGTCGGCTTGTCCGCGAAGTAATCGTAGTTGACGATGTTCACGTGCAGGTCGGTCGTCTCCATGATGCGGAGATCGACGGATGCTGTGCCGCTTACGTCTGCCGCGGACGCCGAAAAAGGCAGTGCCGCCAGGCTTGCCGTCAGCAAGGATGCGATCATAATTAATTTAGGACTGCGGGGTTTGTACAAGTTCATTCCTCCTTGAAATTTGGATGACTCCCTACATGCGCAATGTGTAGAAACATGATGAAAAATTATTTTAAATTGACTTTAATATTTTATATGAAATGGCAAGTGTTGTCATGGATTATTTTTCTATTTATGCGCTGCAGACCCTGGCCAAGGCGATTTTGTATGCGATACTCTAGTAAACAGTAGGATAAAATTATCAAAAATAAAGTTAAATATGGAGTATTGTTCCAACTATTAAGATATGTTAATATATTGAAAAAAAAGTGAGAGACTAAGGCTTTCGTTTGCTAGACGCGATATTTTTTATGACCATATGGAGAATATTTTCGTCTATTGTTTATTTAATGGGTGAAAATTTTCCTTAATTGATAGAGGTAATTCTGTGGAGGGGGTGGTAATGGAAAGCCGTTGCAATCGACAGCGGTGCTTTGCAGGGCATTATTTTAACTATTCAAGAAGAATATTAGGGGGAGGCGTCAAGCATGTTTTTGTTTAGAAAAAAAGCGATTGCACTTTTAGGTTCGGCTGTCCTAGCTTTATTATTATTGGCAGGCTGTGGATCTGGCAACAAGGAAGGGGATGCCAAATCTGACGCTCCCTCGCAGGGTGGTCAAAAGGAGAAGGTAGAAATCACCTTCTGGACGACGTATACGGATAAGGATGCAGGCCCAATCACGGCACTGGTGGAAAACTTCAACAAGACAAACGATCATATTACGGTCAAAATGCTGGGCAATCAGGATCCGACGAAGCAACTGACGGCTATCTCCGGCGGAGCTGCACCCGATATCCTATTAACTTACTGGAACAACATCGGACCGTGGGCTGATGCTGGAGCTGTGCTCGACCTGACAGACCATATCGCCAAATCCGGCTTTGATGTCGGTACTGTCGTTCCTGCAGCTATGGAACGGATGAAAATCAACGATAAATATTATGCGATGCCATTTACAATGAGTATGGCTAGCTCACTTATGTATAACAAGAAAGACTTCGCGGACGCCGGTTTGACTAAAGCACCGGAGACGCTGGAGGAGCTTTTCGATTATGCGAAAAAGCTGACAAAGAAGGACGTAAGCGACAATATTACGCAGATCGGATTTATTCCGGATTACCCGTGGATTGACAATGTCTTCTGGCCGATTATCTTTGGCGGCTCCTGGGTGGATGAGTCGACTGGAAAAGTAACGCCGAATGCGGTGGCGAACGTGAAGGCCATCGCCTATCAACGCTCGTTCTATGAAGCGTTTGGACAAAGTCAGATCGACAAGTTCAAGTCCAGCATGGGCAAACGTGGTACACCGCAGGATCCGCTCCTGACGGGGCAACTGGCCATGTATATCGGGTGGGAGTACAATTTCATGCCGGAACGAGGCGAGAACGGCCCGATCGGCGTTGCACCGTTCCCGTATCCGGCCGATCGGCCAGAGTTGAAGAGCTCCGGCATGGTCAGCCCTCGCGCGTTATTTATTCCTCAGCATGCCAAGCATCAGGAGGAAGCTTGGGAATTTATGCAATATCTGATGACCGTAGACGCTCAGGTTCAATTTTCGCTTGAAGGGCATGTGATTCCAACCATTACTGAGGCGCTAAGCGACAAACGTTTGATGGTCGAAGAGAACAAAACGATGTGGGAATTCTATGAGCGCGCTAAGAGCGAAAATCTGAAAGGCTTCCCGAACAGCGCCTACATCAATGAGTACCTTCAATCGCTCACCGAAGAAACGGAGAAGGCGCTTAAGGGAACCGTGTCGCCTCAGGAAGCCATGGATAACGTCGCTAAAAAGATTCAACCGCTGGCTGACGGTAAATAAGCGATAGTAAATAAGGCGGACCGCGGCCAGGCGGTCCGTTTACTACTTGCAGACAGGAGGCGTGACGATGGCCAAAGCCAGCGGCAATACGGTTGGAACTCGCAAGAGAGAACGAAAGGTCCTGCTCACGGGTCTGCTGTTCACGAGTCCCTGGATCATTGGGTTCATTATTTTTCAGCTTTATCCTATTCTGACTTCTTTCTATTACAGCATGACGGAATACAACCTTTTCAAGGCCCCGAAGTGGGTGGGGCTGGACAACTATAAGGCGCTCTTCAATGACGACAAGTTCTACAAATCGATGTACAACACCCTCTACATTACGATCGTCGGCGTCGTGCCTCATATGGCATATGCTTTGTTGATGGCCCTGCTGCTAAATGCGAAGGTGAAGGGGCAAAGCATCTATAGAACGATCTATTTCCTGCCGACACTCGTACCGGCGGTGGCAGGCTCACTGCTGTGGATGTGGCTGCTTAATTCCCAATATGGGCTGATCAATATGGCGCTGGAATGGATCGGCGTTGCGGGGCCAAACTGGCTGATTGATCCGAACTGGACGAAGCCGTCGCTCGTTCTGATGGGTTTCTGGGGAACGGGGACGATTACCGTCATGTATCTTGCGGCCCTCCAGGATGTACCCAAGATGTACTATGAAGCGGCGGAAATCGACGGAGCGAGCAAGTGGAGACAGTTCTGGACGATCACATTTCCTGCCATCTCCCCGATGACGCTGTTCCAATTAATCATGATGCTCATCTCTTCATTTCAATATTTCACGGAGGGTATGGTATTCGCCGAAGCGACGCAGTCGGTAGGAGGACCTGAAAATTCGCTGTTATTTTACTCGATTTATCTTTATCAACAGGCCTTCTCGTTCCTGAATATGGGGTATGCTTCCGCGATGGCGTGGATGCTCTTCCTGGTGGTCATGATGTTCACCTTGATCATTTTCAAGACTTCTGCACGCTGGGTTTACTATGGGGGTGACAAGTGATGGCCGATCATCCGATAGCCCTGGACACTTATACAAGGAACACATTTAAGAAAAGAAGAACAGGAAAGAGCATCGCTATCTCCTTGTCCAAGCATTTCATTCTTTGCATTGCCGGCGTCTTCTTCCTTGGACCGTTTGCTTATCTTCTGCTTACTTCCGTGAAAAGCATTGATGAGATTTTCGCCGTGCCGTTTGTCTGGTGGCCCAAGCGATTCTATTGGGAGAACTACTCGAATGCGGTTCAAGCCATTCCGTTTTTTCGCTATACGCTAAATACGCTGTTTGTATCTCTTTTGAGCGTACTCGGCGAATTGATAGCGGCTCCTCTGACCGCGTACGGCCTGGCGAGAATCCCCTTCAAGGGACGGAATGTGCTGTTCATGATCATGATGGGAACGATTATGCTGCCGGCTCAGTCCACCATGGTGCCGCTGTACGTCCTATTTAACAAACTGGATATGGTGAACTCGTACTGGCCGTTGATTCTTCCTGCCTACTTCGGAGCCGCTTATTATATATTCTTGCTTCGGCAGTTCTTTATGGGCATTCCACAAGAGATTTCGGAGTCCGCCAAAATCGACGGGGCGTCTGAGTTTCGTATTTACGCGCAGATGATCCTGCCTCTATCGTTTCCGGCCTTATTCACCGTCGGCTTGCTCGTCTTCCTGAATTCGTGGAAGGACTACCAGATGCCACTTATCTATCTGAATGATCCGATCAAATGGACATTGTCTGTCGGTCTGAAGGCCTTCATCGGCGAATACAACATCGAATGGGGGATGCTTATGGCCGCAGCGGCCCTGTTTGCCATACCGATCATCATCTTGTATTTCTTCGTGCAGAAGGTGTTTATTCAAGGCATTACAATGACTGGCTCCAAATAACAAAAATGAGGGATAGACCAAAGGAAGGGGAATGGACATATGGATTCTTCTGCATTGATGGAAGCGATCGGCCCCCGTGTCATCGCCGGGGTCAAGCCTTACTTTGACAGTCTGCTCAGACGTGACTTAGAGACGGGGGAGTTGTACATCATTGATGACGAGTTGGACAACCGGGCAAGCTGCTGCACAACAGCTGCCGCCGCGGTTTTCTACGCCTGGGAAGGGCGATGCAATGCTTCCGAGGTGTCGGTGGAAATCGCGCGAGCACTTGCCAGAGAAGTGCGGCGGCGCCAGCTTCCAAGCGGCGGTTTTGGTCAGCCTTTCTATGTCAAGAAGGGGGAGCCGGATGTCGTGGATATTGCCGAAGTAGGAGCAACAGCCGATAGTCTGTACCATTTGCATCGGGCGGTTGGCAGCGAGGTGGCTCGGGAGAGCCTGATCCACTCGGCGGAATATTTGCTTACGCAAGTCGCAGCGCAGAATCCGGCTGTGATTCTAAAGCGTCCCGGCGAGGATTTCGATGTGCTGAACGGGGATATGTACGCCGCTCGGACGTTTGACAGAGCCTATGCGTTGTCTGGAAATCCAGTCTATCTGGAGAAGGTGAGGCAAATATTTGCCCACCTGGCTGATCGTTTCGGCCGCAACGAAGCGGGATGGTGGCCCTATATTGAAAATTGGGACGGTTCCGTCGTTATGGGAAACAGCGTCGCCTATCAAGCGACGATCATCGAAATGGCTCATTCCTCGCTGCCGCTGCTGGACGAAGCGCTGCGCGAGCGTTGGAATGATGTATCTAGGAGTGCGATGGCGACGATTCAAGATGCGATGAAGGCTCCCCCATCGGAAGCAACCGAAGCCCCCTGGTGGGCTCGCGATTGGAGCCAAAGCTGGGAAATCACGATGGCTTTCTGGCGCTGCGGAAGTCCCGAGGTGAAGCGGATCGCGTGGAACCGCTTCGCAGAAACGGTTGATCGCCTAGAAGAGCAAGGTATTGCGTTGTTTAAACCCGTGATCGAGAACGATGTACAGGATCGGACGCCGGTGACGACGACCTACCGCAAGGCTGCCGGCTTCGCCGGAATGATTGCGAATATGGCGTTTGGCCAATTCTTTGATTAGATGTTGTCGGACTGTGGAGAAATCTCCCCAGCCAAACGGCGCAAGGCTGCTTCCTCTATAATACGCAGCTTCCGGTTCGAAACGGCGATAATGCCGTTCTCCGTCAACTGGCGAAGCTTGCGACTGAGTGTTTCCGGGGTGGCGCCGATCATCCCGGCTAATTCTTTTTTGCTCACGGGCAGCGTAAATTCAGCGGAGGACGGGTCAAATTTTTGCCGAAAATAGAGCAGCATCTTCGCCAGCCTCCGGTCGGCCTCCAGCAGCGTGAGTACCGCGGCCCAGCCGTCCGCTTCCTCCAGTTGCCCGCTTAGTGCCGTCATGAACCGAGCCGCAGTGTCCGGGCTTCGGCGTAAAATGTCTAAAAAATCTTTGCGGTAAATGCGGCATACATCGGTTGTATCGGCTGCCTGAGCGCTGGCGTAATGCGGTTTTTCCTGCAACAGAGCAAATTGCCCAAAGAAATCCCCGGGAAAAAGCAGCCGCAAAATGTGCTCTTTTCCGTTATCCTCGAGCTTAGTTAGCTTAATGATGCCCCGGTTCAAGACAAACAGGGAATCCGACCGATCCCCCTCCCGAAAAATAAACTCTCCTTTATGATAATGCGAGGTCTGCATTACGGAATGAAGCAGATCTACCTCCGCATCGCTTAGTTGTGTAAAGACTGGAACACGTGACAAGCAGGACAGGCGACCATCTTCGGCATTTATGCATGTATGGCAGGTCATCGATTCCACCTTCTTTTCGATAATGTTGGTCCCATGGAGGTTTGTATTATTACCCTACCAAGCAAAAAGAGGCTGTATGGTGATTGTCATCACAAAAATTGAAAAGCTTAATAGATATCAAGCGTAAAAAAGATCAAAGGCTACCATATAGGCAGCCTTGTTTTTGTTTGCGATATCGCTAAATTAAACCCTATTTATTCGTTATTTTAAGTTCAGCTACCGGTTTTTTGCTGTCTGTTCGGGTTTCTCCCTTGATTGAGACGGCTACCTTGTGCATCCCGGTGCTTCGTTCAATTCTTCCAAGCTCTGTCTTGACGCCTTTAGCGTCAATCGTCCCGTAAAGCAGTACTTCAGACATAACGGCATCCGTGAAATATACGCTTTCCCCAAACGGCTTTGGAGGTGTCCCGATCTCAATCTTATTGCCTAAGCTGTCTTTTTGCCATTTCGCGATCAACAGACCGTCCTCATCGACCTCTCCATACGTCGTCATTCCCTTGTAGTCTTCTATCTGGCGAAGGGCCTCACCTCGCGGAAAAGTATGGTCATAAGTAAACCCTTCCCCGGTATAGGGCAGCTGTTCCAATCCGTCTTCAAAAACGAACGGAAGCCGGGCAACGATTTCGCGGGCTTCTGTCAAGTCGCCATTCATCATCGTTTTGTACTGCTGCTGACCTAATGGTGTACGGATGATGGTGCGCTTTTTCTCCTTATTGTAGGAGACGAAACCGTCAAGCGTTTGGGAAATAAATCGTAGTGGCACATAAGTAGTTCCGTTTTTGACAGTCATCGATGCATCTAGCTTAACACTTTCCCCGTTTATCAGGGCGGTCGGTTGCCCGGACTTAAGCTCAATGATTTTTTTGCCGGCTTGCAGCTTCACCGTCTTGGATTTCGCATCGTAAGCAATGCTCCAATCCGGATCCTTCAATGTGGTTAGCGGTACTAGGGTGCGTCCGTTTACAGATAAAGCGTCCCAGGACATATTTCCGTTAATGTAGACGCTCGTCTTCGATTCCGCAGCATGGACGGGAACTGCCGCCCCCAATAAACTGGTCACCATGCCGAATAAAGCTATTTTGCGTACCCAATTTGTCAAACTCATCCCAACCTCCCGAATATTTTAATAGCTAGTAAACATTGGAAGCTATATTGATTAGACGTGATAAACCGCAGAATAGTTTCCATTGTCAGGCAAATTTTATAAAAAGGAGCCCAATTAGAGATAGGCGAGGTGCAGACGAGATCAGGCGCTAACGAATCTATACGTTCTTATTTGACTAAAAATAGAGGGATTCATCATCTAACGAACCTACTCATTCTTATTTGCCGCAAAAACCTCGAAAAACCGTCATAACCTGCTAAATAGCGCCGTATGGGTTCGTTACATTTGAAATTACCCTATTTTCTATCAAATAGCGCTTATCAGGTTCGTTAAAATACCCACGTATCGAAGTATAAAAAAAGTGGACGAACTACGCTTGATCAGCATAGCATCCACATCCACTTTGAACATGCTTCATTGGTCGTGAATCTCTTACATTACTTAGCCAGCAGGTACACGCCGCACAAAATAACTGCTACTCCGGCCAGCTTCGTAGCGGTAATCGTTTCGTTAAATATAAAATAAGCCGGAACGAGTGCGAGGACGTAAGCCATTGCCTGCATCGGGTAAGCGACGCTCAGCGGCAACCGTGTTAGCACGGCAAACCAGAGCAGGGTGGCGATCGCATACAGCCCAACGCCGCTAATAACGTAAGGGGATGTCATCAGCTTGACCCAGTGCAGTCCGCCGGAGCGTGTCAGCCCGACTTTAAAGAGCACTTGGCCGGTTACAAGCAATAGGATATTTCCAAGCAGCAGGAGATAACTAATCGTTTTGTCCATGGAGAGCCTCCCGTTCTTTCAGAATCGCTATTTCCTGTGTAAGCCGGAGCACCTGTGCCGTTAGCCGCGTAATAACGATCGTTAAATGAAGAATAAATGCAAAGCAGAATATGAGCCCGAACAGGAAAAGCACCGCCGGAGCATATTTTACTCCAAGGCGGTCCGCCACCCATTCTACAAAGGAAACGTTAAGCGAAATGATTACAAGAATAATGCTGAATAAGATCCATAGCAGGGAGTATTGCTCCCTCAATTTTTGTCTTCGCACCAGCTCTAGGACGAATACTAGGAACAAGCAAGCAATGCTGATGGACAACACATAAATGCTCATTTATTTCTGCACCGCCGTTCTATCGTAACGGATAGCGCTCATCAGCACGGAGAGCGTCACCTTAATCATATAATAGACGGATTTCACCGGCGTGATCGAGGATTTCCCGGTAGTACGCGGGTTCATCTCGGTCGCTACCTCGGCGATCCGGCAGCCTTTTCGCTTTAAGTACACAATCGACTCTACCTCCGGATAATCCACCGGATAATAGTGGGCATAAAGGTCGATTACCTTTCGCCCAGCCGCACGAAAACCGCTGGTGGTATCGGTAAATTTCTGCCCTGTGACCAGCGACACCAGCATCGAAAAGAACACAATTCCCACTCTTCTGGCCGGGGAGGAATGATAGGATGTCTCGGCCACAAATCTTGAACCGATCACGAGATCATTCGTGCTCGCCTTAGCAATCAGCTTCGGCAGCTCCTGAGCGGGGTGCTGACCGTCCGCATCCATTTGAACGGCGATGTCATACCCCATTTCCTTGGCATACATATATCCGGTTTGCATCCCACCGCCGATTCCTACATTAAAAGGCATTGTGACTACGCGGGCACCTGCTTCCCGGGCATACATTTCCGTATGGTCGGATGAGCCGTCATTAATGACGAGAACATCCGCATCCGGCGCAAGAAGATGAATATCCCGTATTACCGAAGCGATGCTGCCTTCTTCGTTATACGCAGGGATAATGATAAGTGTCTTCACGTCGCTGAGGCCCCCTTTCGTTCCGCCTTTTTTAAGGGACGAGGCAGGAACCGACTGATCAGCCTGTCCACAAAATACGCCCCAAACATAATTAGCAGTACCATGTTCGGATACCCGTAGCGGTTAAAAGCGACAAACGGAAAATAAATCAGCGTAAAATACCCAAGCGCCAGGAGAAGAGGAAGCAATTGGTTTAACTTCGACTTGATCAGCGCCCAAACGATTCCGGCCATATTAATGACCATCAGCCAGATTTGAATCACGTTCATGACAGGACGGGTTACAGGCCAAAACGGCCGGGAGTAAAACGGGTGAAAGTACAGTTCAACCCATCTGCCAAGCGTATACCAATACAGATATTTCAAAGGCTCATGGATGAACCCGTATTTCGCAATATCGAGTCCTTTATGAAAAGCGGCGCTGTCGGCCCCCTGAAAAATTGTCTTCGGATCATACTGCGGATAAGCTTCAAAGAAACCGGCCGGTGGCAGTTGTCCGTGGATACGAGTCCCCAGCAGAAACGGACTGCCGCCAGAATTCGTGAACAAAATGAACTCATGAAATGTTACCCAGTTACGGATCCACCATGGAGTAAGCAGAAGTATGTAAGTAATCCCCATCAGCATGGTGTATTTCACCATGAGTCGCCAAGGTAGCCGCGTTCTCAGCCATACAATAAGTAAAACGGCTGGGTAGAGCGAGGCGTGCGGTTTGAAATAGGCCGCTGCCGCCGTCAGTACGCCTATGAGGATATAAAGGCCGGAACCCTTCCGTTCCATCGCTAGTATAGTGCAGCATACTAACAGTAGAAGAATCGTGCGGAACGTCGTCTCCGACAAAATAACCCCCGAGGAGAAGTAGTCCGGTAAATATAAAGCACTGGCGATACATGCTATAAGCGCTACGCGATCATTGAAGATCCGTCTACAGATCCAGAAAATCAAGTAGATGCATAGTGCCTGCTGTGCGCATTGAAATAGGCGAAAGGCGATCACTCCGCCTTGGTCTTGGCCGAAAATCGCCATCAGTCCGGACAGAATGAGCGGCAGGCCGGGCATAATAAAGGCCGAAGGCTCTTCCCCTGAATTATAGGCCAGAACTCCCTGGTTCAGCAGAAGTCTAGAGGACTGAATGTACTTGACATCATCGTTATTCGGTTTAATCGGGTCTCCCAGCAAAAAATAATTATTGTACGTAAGTACAATAATGCAGGAGACAATGCCGACAAAGGCTATCAAACCGATCAGGACCATTTTGGTCGGACGGCTAATTTCTGACCGTGAGAACAACTTATTCGACCCCCGCTACTCATATATTGTAATCCACATGAATCCAAATGATTTCCTTTCTATACCAATATCTTATTCTATATGCAATCCAAAGACGGCGCAACCGTCATAGGGAGGGATTGCCGAACCGTTCTTCAAAGGTTTCTCCGGAATCGACATGACCCCGGTTGATCCCTTCCCATAAATATAAGGAAGCGATCGAGCCATAGGGCGTCCAGGCAGGAGCTACCTGCTGTAAATACTTACGGTCAGGGCGCTCCTCCATAGCATAAAGCCACCTGGCGGCACGCTGCAGACCAGCGTCACCGGCTGATACGATATTCTCGCGCCCCAGAGCAAAAATGAGGAACATCTCTGCGGACCACCTGCCAATGCCTTTGACGGAGGTGAGCTGATCGATCACATCATTGTCACTCATATGCTCAAGCTGCTCCAGTACAATTTCACCGGATAGCACCTTGCTGCATAAGTCGCGAATGTATGCGACCTTGGAGGCCGACAGACCGGCTGCCCGCAAATCGGCATCGCTTTGGGCCGAGAGTGCTGCCGGGGATAGCTCCCCGGCAAGCTCCAGCACTCGGCCGCGAATGGTGGCTGCGGCCTTAACGGAAATTTGCTGACTGATGATCGATCTGGCCAGCTCGGCAAAATAGGGGCCTTGCGGTTTAGTCGTTAAGCTTCCAATCAGTGTGATCAGCTTTCCCATATGCGGATCGGCCATAGACAGCGCCTGAACACGCGGGTCCTCAAGATGCAAATGAAATTTTGCGGTGCCACTCATTAAGGGCTCCTCCTTTATTCTTCAGATTCGTCCAACAGGGTAAAATATCGCTCCATCAGCTCTTCAAGGCGCTGCTGCAGGTCATCCCGCCGGCTTTGAATCTCCGTCAGCCGCGAGGCGTCGAAGGCGGCCTCCGGCTCAAGCATCGCGGCGTCCACTGCCGCGAGCTCCGCCTCTAGCGCTGCGATATCACCCTCCAGCTTGCGGAGCAGGGACGGGTTCGCCTGCGTTTTGCCTGCGACTTTCGGCTTCTTGGACAGCGCTCCGGCCATATTAACCTCAATATTAATGGGGCTGTTCTTAGCTGTGCTAGTATCAGTGCCAATTGTCCCGGCCTGAACGTTCATTCTTGCCAGCTCTTCCTTGTAATCCTCATAGCTGCCGAAGGTGACGCGCATTCTCCCATGGTCCAGTTCCCATATCTGACCTGCTATCTTATTTATAAAGTAGCGGTCGTGTGAGACCGCTAGAAGCGTCCCCGGATACTCTTCGAGCGCCTCCTCCAGTGCCTCCCGAGAATCTATATCCAGGTGGTTGGTCGGTTCGTCCAGCAGCAGCAGGTTTGGCTTGCGGTGCATCAGAATGGCGAGTCGCAGCCGGGTCCATTCTCCACCCGAGAGGCTGCTTACTTTTTTGAACACATCTGCGCCGTAGAACAAGAAACGGGCCAGCTGATTTCGGGCTTCGCCTGTCTCGATCCCGATCTCGTCTCGGAAGTACTGCAGCACCGTCTCGTCATGATCCGAGGGCGCAGTCTGTTGGGCGAGATAGCCGACATCAACCCTAGAGCCTAAACGAATTTCGCCTTCGGCATGGGCTTCGAAGCCGAGAATATTTTTGAGCAGGGTGCTTTTGCCCGCCCCGTTGCCGCCGATCAGCGCGGCCGTCTCACCATAGCGGAGTGTATGGTTGATGCCGCTGAATAAACGCCGCCCGCCGACCAAGGTACCTACCTCGCGCAGTAAGATCGCGTCTTTCCCCGAGCGGTCTGACTGCTGCAGCTGCAGATCGATTCGTTTGCGCTCCAGAATTGGCCGTTTCAGCTTCACCATCCGATCCAGCGCCTTCTGCATCGAAGCAGCCCGGCGGTGGAAGCCTGGATTCGGCGGGTTGGAGCGATTACCCCACTCGATTAGCTGTTTAATCGTTTCCTGCATCTTCTTTATTTTCTTCTGCTGCTCCTGATAATCGGCAAATTGCTGAAGCAGCCGCTGCTCTTTCTCTTCTTTATATGCGCTGTAGTTGCACGGGTAAGTGAACGCTTCGCCATCCTCAAGCTCTACGATTTTGGAGGTAACGGCATCGAGAAAGTAACGGTCATGGGAGATAACGATGGTCGTCCCGGCAAAAGAACGCAGGAAGGACTCCAACCACTCAATCGCCGCCATGTCCAGATGGTTGGTCGGTTCATCGAGGAGTAAAAGATCCGGCTGCTGTAGCAAAATGACTGCCAGCCCAATCTTCGTCTTCTCCCCACCAGATAGGGAAAAGAAGGGACGGGAGAACTGGTCAGCAGGTATGCTTAGCCCTGCGGAAACCTTTTCAATCGATGCCTCGATTTCATAGCCGCCACCGCGTTCAAAGGCTTCCTGCAAGGCACCGTACTGACCCAGCATCACTTCAAGCGTGGCATGGCTGCCACTACCGTTATCCCCGGTGCTGGATGCAGCCATGTCCGTCTCAAGGCGCTGCATTTCCGCCTGCATCTGTCTTAGATGCGTAAAGGCGGTTAACAGCACATCATAAACGGTTTCACCCTCGCGAACATCAGGAATTTGGGACAGGGCACCGATCCGGGTGTTTTTGCGGATGAAGAGTTGGCCTTGGTCTGGCTGCTCACTACCAGTTAGCAGCTTCATCATTGTAGTTTTCCCTGTACCGTTTCGGCCGATAAGCCCTACCGTTTCGCCTTCTTTAATTTCAAACGTTACATCGCTAAGCACCAGTTCGGCGCCGTAGTATTTCTGTATATTTTGACATTGAATCATCATGGTTATAATCTCCTTCGGCCTATGCCGTCCTGCCGAAAGCATCATCCTTAGGCTCAGGGGCTGCTGTTCTGTTCTACTAGCGCCCGTTAGTTACAAAAAGAAGGCTGCAGGAAATCCTGCAGCCTTCTTAAAGCACACAAAGTCCGTGAGGTTAAGGTAGGAGCGGCATTTCGCAATTTGTAATGGATATCGAATTGTTAAAAATGGACAGACTGATCCCGTTACGGGCTGCAGCATGAACAATGCCAAACATTGCCATTGGCAGTTGGCTAACTCGACTCCACACAAATTTACGATCCACTCTACCCACCTCCTTTTCATATAGTTACGTTAAATTATATTCTCTGGATTTGGAAAAATCAAGTATTGCGGAACGGGATATACTATTTTTGGGCATGGCAAAGTAGGCAAATTTTGAAAAGCATATAATTTACATTGGAATTATGAGAAAAAACCGTTGACGGATAATGTCGAAGCGTGTAAGATTCATTTAAACCGAGCGAAATAGTAGGAAATAAATTAATTTAAATAAACTCTTACAACGATGGGGGAATGAACATTATGAAAAAACTCAGCTTACTTGTACTCACACTCGTCCTTACTGCACTGCTGGCGGCAGCTTGCGGAGCTAATAAAACCGGTAACAATCAGGCAGAAAACAAAGGAGCAGCAGGGGAGGGGACTACAACAACCGAGCAGCCAACTGCACAGAACACGCTTGAAGCCGTTAAGTCTAGCGGCAAGCTGCGAATTGGTACCGAGGGAACTTACGCACCGTTTACCTTTCACGATAAATCCGGCAAGCTTACCGGCTTTGACGTAGAGATTGCGGAGGAAGTAGCGAAGCGCCTCGGTGTTCAGCCTGAATTCATCGAAACGCCATGGGACGGCATCTTTGCCGGTCTTGATGCAAAGCGGTTTGATGCCGTCTTTAACGAAGTCACGATTCGTGATGATCGTAAAGAGAAATATGATTTCTCGGACCCGTACATCGTTTCACGCGCTGTTCTGATCGTTCGCGAGGACAATAAGGATATTCAGAAATTCGCGGATATAAAGGGTAAAAAAGCAGGACAATCGCTGACGAGCAACCTGACGGATATCGCCAAGCAAAACGGAGCGGAAATCGTAGCTACCGAGGGCTTCAACCAAGCGATCGATCTATTGCTGTCCAAACGAATCGATGTTACCGTGAACGATGGTTTGTCCTATCTGGATCTGAAGAAACAAAGACCGGACGTTCCGCTGAAGGTCGTTGATGAGATGCCGGAAGCGGCGGAAAGTGCAGCTTTGTTCAATAAAGGAAATACCGAATTGGTAGAAGCCGTCAATAAAGCGCTGGCCGATATGAAGAACGATGGTAAATATCTGGAAATCTCCAAAAAGTACTTTGGTGAGGATGTTTCGAAATAAAGGTTTGATGCGCTCTGAATGAACCCTTCTTGAAAAGGATGCTTGGATATGGATGAACGAAAGTGGCAAATTTTGCTCGACTCATTGCTGCCCCTGCTAAAAGCAGGGGTTGCTTTTACCGTTCCGCTTACACTGATTTCCTTTGCTCTCGGCTTGCTATTAGCCATTGTTACAGCGCTGGCCCGGTTGTCGAGCTGGCGCGCGCTGCAAGCCATCTCCAAATTTTATGTTTGGGTTATTCGCGGAACCCCGTTACTTGTGCAATTGTTTATTATTTTTTATGGTCTGCCTTCTGTTGGGGTAACTTTGGATCCTTTTCCGGCCGCGGTCATAGGTTTTACGCTTAGCGTAGGGGCATACGGTTCGGAGATCGTACGGGCGGCGATCTTGTCCATTCATAAAGGGCAGTGGGAAGCTGCTTATTCGATTGGGATGACTCGGTTTCAAGCTCTGCGGAGAATTATTCTGCCGCAGGCCTCGCGGGTCGCAGTACCACCGCTTGCGAACTCGTTCATCAGCTTAGTGAAGGACACATCTTTGGCCGCAACCGTGACCTATACGGAAATGTTTCGGACCGCGCAGCAGATTACTTCAACGACTTATGAGCCGCTGCTCGTATACAGCGAGGCGGCGGTCATTTATTTATTGTTCAGTACCGTGCTGTCTGGGCTGCAGAACTATTTGGAGAAGCGGCTAGACCGATTCTCGGCGAGGTGAGGAGGGCTATTGATGATACAAATCCGCGATTTGCATAAGAAGTTTGGTCCGCTGGAAGTGCTCAAGGGGATTAACCTGCAAATTGATCAGGGCAAGGTGCTCGTTATCATCGGGCCTTCAGGATCAGGCAAGACAACGCTGCTCCGCTGCCTCAACCTGCTTGAACTGCCGAATCGGGGTAGTATACAGATTGGCGATGTGCAGCTTGAATTCTCTGAGGGAAGAAAGCTGAAGCATAGTGAGGTACTGGCTCTCCGTAAAAAAACGGGGATGGTTTTTCAATCATATTATTTGTTTCCTCATATGACTGCACTGCAAAATGTCATGGAAGCGCAGATTCAGGTGCAGCGGAAGTCCAAGGAGGAAGCGCGGACCCGTACCATGGAGTTGCTGAATAAAGTAGGCCTAGGGGAGCGTGCGGACTTTTATCCGCACCAGTTGTCGGGAGGTCAGCAGCAGCGGGTCGGCATCGCTCGGGCGATGGCGGTAAATCCGGAGGTGCTGCTGTTTGACGAACCAACATCAGCACTGGATCCCGAGCTGGTAGGAGAAGTGCTAAAGGTGATGAAGGGGCTAGCCCAAGAGGGAAGGACGATGGTCATCGTCACCCACGAAATGAAGTTTGCCGCCGAAGTGGCCGATCGGGTGCTGCTCATGGATGAAGGGACCATCATTGAGTCCGGAACGGCCCGGGAGGTACTGGAGAATCCAGCTAGCGAACGGGCACGGGCTTTCCTTAACCGGATTGCCCAGAAGGAGACCGATTGAAGCAAACTATGCCAAGCAGCAAAGCGCGGGGACAGGGCTTTACAGCCCAATCCCCGCGCTTTTTTTGCGATCATGCTTAGTAGAATTTATTTAACCTTAATATTGCCGGAAACCGAGCGAGCCTTGATAATATCAGACGTTTCTCCCGGAGATTCCGGAGCGGTAACATTCCCGGAACTTGCGCGTAAATCGTAGGTACCCTTGAAATCCGGATCACTAGACAAGCTCACATTGCCCGAGCCGACGCGAATATCGAGGTTATCGGACCGTTGGTCCATAAGCGTGACATTCCCAGACATGCTGTGAAATGTTCCGTCGCCTGTGAAGTTGGTGAATCGGATATTCCCGCTCCCGACCGAGGCATCTACGTTTCCAGTCACACCTTCCGCCGTGATGTTGCCGGAGGTCGTTTTCGCTTGAAGCGAACCGCTCAGCGTTTCGACCCGAATATTCCCCGAGGACAGACCGATGTCCGTGTCCCCCTGGATTTGGGAGGCGGAAATTTCGCCAGACGTGGCGGACAGCTTTAATTCGTCAGCAACAATGGAATCTGCATGAAGATTCCCAGAGATGGTTGTAAGATGAATCTTCTTCCCTTGAAGTCCGGTAAAATGACCGTTGTTAGATCTTGCCTTAAAGTCAATCCGATCCAACGCGTTAGGATTGGCTAACGCTACGACGATGTGCTGTTTGGTGGATTGAAAACTTATTGTAAGAAAGGACCAGTAGAAATCATCGTTCATTGGCAGTTCAAGCGTCTGGCTTGATATTTTGGCCTGCTTGATCTTGTTAATCGTTTGCTGCTTCATATTGCCGCTAACCTCAACGTAATTGGTTCCGTCCGGGCTTTTGATGAATTCCATGTCTACATCATAACTGCTGTCAATGCTTAAAGCCTTAAGTGCATCTTGATCAAAGGTCCATTTTTGATGAAAAGAAGGATAGTCATCGCCGAATTCAAATTTATTGTATGTCGCTCCAGCAAGGCCTAGCAGGATAAGGATAATCGCAAGAATAGACCACTTTTTGCTGCTCATTTCATTTGCCCCCCTTCGCTACACGCACATTCCATGCCAAGTAAGAACTGGTGAGACGGTTCAAACCTTTGAAGGCATGACGGGAAGCGATCGTAAGTAAAATGCCGATACCAATTAATGCAATAACAGCAAAGCCTTTTGCCGGGTAAAAATTGCCGTGCACCAAATAATCTAAGCCTAAAGCTAGTGGACTGATAAGGCCGGATAGCGCGCAGGCGGCAAGGCTAATTCCTATAGCCCACAATGAAAGGATTAGTGGGGCAACAATAGCGTTTAGAAAAAATAAGCCGGTATAAACCGTCCAGGTTGCAAAAACCCCTCTTCCTGTCCGGACGGGAGAGAAATTACCGGTTGAACCGTCTGCGTTTAATCCACCAGCAAATGTTTGACTAGCCCGGTGAACTCCGGCAGTTTCCCCCGCAGACTTAGCATTTTCCCTTCCCGAAGCTTCAGGGCCAAACCAGTAAACATGCTCCTTTGGTACGTAACGATTGCCGAGGGCTTCCTTGGCCAGTTCAACCGGATCACCCAACTCCTGGGCAATTTCCAGTTCCGTTTTTCCATTTTCTAAGCCAATTGAGAAATGTGCTTCGTAATCCTCCAGCAGTTCACCCCGCTCTTCCGGGGGAAGAGCGGAGAGATTCGCCTCAAGAATCGCCATAAATTCCATTCTGTTCATTTTCGGCTTCCTTTCTCGATTAATGTCGATACGTTAAGGACAAACTGCTTCCACTCAATCACCAACTGATGCATGTATGTTTCGCCTTCCGGAGTCAACTTGTAATATTTACGTGGTGGGCCTCCCGTGGATTCCTGCAGATATGTGGTGCAATACCCCTCGTTGACCAGTCTTCTAAGCAGAGGATAGAGCGCCCCTTCGGCGACCTCAATATGCTTGGAGACGGACTGGGCGAGCTCGTAACCGTAACGATCCCGCTCATGAATCAGAACAAGGACGCAAAGCTCCAAGGCGCCTTTCTTGAATTGGATACTGATATCCAATACTCTCTCGCCTCCTTAATATTTCTTCGTCTAATTGTCGTTTTTTTTACAGTACTGAACATTAATCAGTATTAATGTGAACATAGTAACACACGGTACTGATTAATGCAAGGTAGTGAATATAGAAAGAGGCACCTGTCCATCGGGAGATGGCAGGTACCGTTAAGATATCATTTAGAACGCTAGCTTTTCTCCTGTTCCGGTTGCCGACTAAGCCGAGGCAAGTCCTCCGTAGCGGGTCCTTCGATGACCTCTCCCTTATAATTGAATCTTGACCCGTGGCACGGACAATCCCAAGAGCGCTCCGCTTCATTCCACTTTACCTCACAGCCCAGATGCGTACAGGTGGTGTCGACTAAATACAGGAGTCCTTTCGGATCCCGGTAAGCTCCCGCTCGTTTTCCTTGATGCTTGACCACCGCCCCTTGATCGGGTACGAGGTCTTCGGGCTTCAGGTGGACGATCTCTATTTTTCCCGTTACTAATTCTTTGGCTACATCGGCGTTCTGCGCGAAAAAGTTCTTCACGGTAGGTTCCCCAATGAAACGGGAAGGCGTAAACAATTCCGTGTAGCGATTCTCTTTCTTTAGAATCAGGTCCCTGATTAACAAGGCGGACACGGTGCTATTCGTCATGCCCCATTTTCCAAACCCTGTGGCAACATATATGTTCGGATGGTTCGAAGTAAGGTGGCCGATATAAGGTACCTTATCGAGTGTTTCTAAATCCTGCGTAGACCAGCGGAAAGGGATGGACTTGGCGCCAAAAATCGCCCTGCCGAATTTCTCAAGCTCCTCATAATGCTTGAACGTGCAGTCGTCTTTCCCGGTTTTATGGGATTCCCCGCCGGCCAAAACGACGGTTTTCCCGTTCCATTCGGCAGAGCGAAGCGAGCGCTTCGGATTGCCGCAATTGATATACATGCCTCCGGGATAGGCTTGTTCCGGCTCGATGGCGACCACGTAGGAACGTTCCGCGTACAGTCTGGTGAAGTAAAAGCCTTTTCCGTCGGTAAACGGAAAGTGAGAGGCCGAAACGGCATGACTGCAGACGATGGAGGGACCGTCATCGGTCGCAAGCCTAAGCCGACCGCCATCCAGATTCTCAACGGAGCCCTTTAGTGTCGTATGCTCATAGAACGTTCCGCCATGCTTCGTAATGTAGGATACCAGTTCCTGCAAATAGTGAAGCGGGTGGAATTGAGCCTGGTTATGCAGCACGATGGCTCCTCTAGCTTCGAGCGGAAGGGACAGCTCGTTTAACCAATCCCCAGGCAGACCGAGCTCCTCGTAAGCTTTCCATTCAGCTTCGAGCTGTTTCAGCTGTTGGTCCGAATCCGCGTACAAGTAGGCATCCTCATGGCGGAACTGGCACTCAATCCTCCGCTCCTTGACTGTTTTTGCGATAAATTGCAGAGCTTCCTCGTTCGCTTCATAATACAGCCTGGCGCTGTCCCGGCCGAAATGGCTGATCAACTGATCATAGATCATGCCGTGCTGGGCGGTGATTTTGGCGGTCGTATGCCCGGTTGTACCGTCCAGGACTTTACCCGCATCGATAACGGTCACTTTAAGACCTGCCTGGACTAATAAGTAGGCGGTTGTAATGCCCACGATACCTGCCCCGATAATTGCGACCTCGGTGTCGATATCTTCGGTTAGTTTGGAAAAGGTGGGGAGAGATGTCGTTTTCCGCCACATGGATTCCGGATATCGTGGTAGTCCTTCGGATTTAGCTGGATCATGATTCATGTCGGGTTCCTCCTTGATAGCAAGTTAATTTGAAGGATATGGCTCGTATTTAATGCTCATTATTTCCACACAATGACAATTGGAAACAAGTCGTTTTCTCGGAACATATTACAGGTCTGTATATCTTGACGGAGTATAAATTAAGACTTATACTAATTCTAAAAATAAACCAATGAGGATTGATCATAGATGAAATCTTTAAATCTGACGACCCAGCGCAAAGCGGTGTACGATGTCGTTCGCAATTCTCACGATCACCCGACAGCGGCTGAAGTGATGAATCGCCTTGTGGAACAGGGATATAATTTTGCATATGGTACCGTGTATAACTCGCTGCGGTATTTAACGGATAAAGAAATGATTCGCGAACTGAAGCTCGGCGAGGCTGCATGCCGGTACGACGGTAAGCTCGACGACCACCAGCATATCCTGTGCGAGGTTTGCGGGCGAGTTGACGAGGTAATGTCTCACGTGCCTGAGGAGTGGAGCCGTGCCGTTGCCAAGGAGACCGGTTATGATGTACATCATGCCCATGTCGTATTCGGGGGGGTATGTCCGACATGTCAACAGAAGAAGTAACGATAAAGGGACAGTCCATTTCCACACCGTCTTTTCAAAATTCTGTGAACGAGGAGCTTACTCAGGATGATTTGACTATGGGGCGTGTGGCTTGTCCCGTAACGCAAAGAGTGATTGTTATTAGCCCCTTTCCAAGCGACATTCATGAGCTGGTTCGGGATTTGTCGGAGGGGTGTTTTGACGTTTTAGTATTTCACCACTGGGAGCAAGGACTCCGCAACGCCTTGTCGGCGGATTTGCTCATTTTTGATCTAACCTCCTATCGGGAGGATGAGGAGTCGGCCGTATTAAAGTCGCTGGCGCATCAAGAAACCGGTGGAATCCCTTCGCTGCTGCTCGTGAAGGAGTCGATGTTATCTCGTTTGGACCAGGGTTTGCTTCAACAGGAATTGTTAGTATGGCCGGCCAGACCGATGGAAATTGTGTATCATGCACAGCGGATTATTCGCAGCAGCGGAGCGAGCAGACCGGCTTCCCGTTTGCTTACCGGTACATCCCCGGCGATTTTTAAGGATTTGTGGATCGATCGGAAGAAGATGGCCGTCTATCGCAGCGGAGCCAAGATTGAACTGACCAAGACGGAATATGAGCTGCTGGTCAAGCTGCTCGAGCACGAAGGCACGGTTCTGTCTCGGGAGGATTTGCTCGTCGAGGTATGGGGTACGTCCTTTCTTGGCGGCAGTAACGTCGTAGATGTGCATATTAAGAGCCTGCGCAAAAAACTAGGGGATAAAGCCGCAAATCCCGTATATATCACTACTGTACGCGGTGTCGGATATCGGCTGGCCGATTGACACCTAATCGCAAATGTTAAAACTGCCAAAAAGCTCTCCTTTGAGTGGATGCTGGATATCTTCCATATCAATAGGAGAGCTTCCTTTTTATACAATGTTCAACTATGAAGCGAAGGAGTATAATACGTTGAAGCTGAAGAGCTTAAGGAGATGATTGGAAAGATTAACGATTTTCCATGCTGAAAAACCGTCGTATTTTTTCTATGGAAAGGACCTGTACATATGAGAAGAAAAGTTAGATTTGCTCTGCTGGCGACTATTATTTCAGTAGCTATGGTCCCCAGTATTCTCGACCTGGTGCTTAACGGAGAGTTGGAAAACACATGGTTTTTGATTTTTGGAATATC
This sequence comes from Paenibacillus puldeungensis, assembly GCF_042678945.1. NCBI lineage: Bacteria > Bacillati > Bacillota > Bacilli > Caryophanales > Paenibacillaceae > Paenibacillus > Paenibacillus puldeungensis. The sequence continues at coordinate 49,638 of NZ_JBHTLM010000027.1, forward strand.
TGTCGCTTTGGCCATTGCCGCAGCATTGTTTAACATTCGTTTCGTGGCTGTCCCGCTTGACCGGTTAAGTGAAGCCACGCAGAAAATCAGCTCCGGGGATCTGACCCAGCGGGTGGAATATTTGAACCGGAAAGACGAAATCGGCAATCTGGCGAATCATTTTCAACAAATGGTGGACGATCTCCACAGTATGATCACAAACGTTCGGGAAACGACGGACCGGGTCACTTTGTCTGCAGAACAATTGTCAGCTGGTACGGAGCAAACGACAAAGGCGATCGAGCACGTTACGGTGGCGATTCAGGAAATGGCGACCGGAAGCGACCGTCAGCTGCAAAGAGTGGAAAACGGTGCGGATGGTGTGGAAAAGATGTCTGAGCAGGTTATCGTCATGTCGGAGCACATTCGGGCTGTCACCGAAACGATGGAACGCACAACCGGGGTTACGGAGGAGGGGAATGCCTCTGTACTTGATGTCGTCGACAAAGTGAATCATATCCAACAAACGATGGACGAATTGGGCGCTGTCATGAAAACACTGAGTGAACGAACGGAAAATATCGGCGGCATCGTTGAGGTGATTACAGGCATCGCCCAGCAAACGAACCTGCTCGCCTTGAACGCCTCCATTGAGGCGGCTAGGGCCGGCGAGGATGGACGCGGCTTTGCCGTAGTGGCCTCGGAGGTCCGCAAGCTCGCGGAGGAATCAGAGCAATCCGCACACCAAATTGCCGAGCTGATCGCCGGCATCCAAGGGGAAATGGAGCGGGCCATCACTTCGATGGACAGCGCCATTAACGGTGTGCGGGAAGGAAGAGAAGCCTTTGACGTATCCGGCCGCTCCTTTTCACGAATTCGAGAAGCGGTTCAAGGTGCGGCGGTCAAGATGGAAAACGTGGCGGTCTCGGCGAAGGAACTGGCGCAAGGGGCTGAGAAAGTGACGGATTCCATTAAGGATATCCGGCTTATCTCCGAAGAAACCGCAGGAAATACACAGACGATTTCCGCGGCGGCGCAGGAGCAATTGGCCTCGGTTGAAGAGATTGCTTCATCATCTGCCGACTTATCGCGAATGGCTGAAAAGCTGAGAACGCTAATCCATAAATTTAAGATTCAATAAAAGTGCAAAAAACGCTGGAACCAGCCTGGTCCGGCGTTTTTTTGAAATATATATATGTTAACTGCAGGTTTTACAATTAAAATTCAGAATTTCGCAATTCGCCCGAAAATAGCTGTACTAAATACATTTAGTGGAGTGAATTCATACCACAACCGTAACTAGTTGCACATTTAAAGGACCTGGCGGTGATTTTTCGCCAGGGTTCTCGAAAGACATATAAGAAATGATAAATGATTGGGGGCCACGAAGCGGCTCTCATAAGAAGATGATTTACTTCTTTTTCACAGTCGTATAAGCTGAAAAGAAAACTTGAGCAGGCAAAGGAGGCAGGCATGGCACGGAGATTGGAAGGAAAACGGATCGCTTTGACGGGACCAAGACGGGCTCAGGAGCTCGGAAAGCTGGTGGAGAACTTGGGCGGTATTCCGCTGTATCGCCCAGCACAAGGAACGGTGCTGCTGGATGACCTCGATTTGCGTAGCGGCATTGTCTCCTGGGTGAAGGAGCCGCCGGATTGGTCGATTTTTACGACGGGAATGGGACTGGATGCTCTGTTTGACATGGCGGAGGATATGGACGTAGCCCTGCAGCTGTGGGATGCGCTGCGGCAAAACCATATCGCTGCAAGAGGCTACAAAACGGCAAACACCTTAAAAAAACGCAAGTTGACCCCTATCGTTCGCGATGATGACGGAAGCACAGAGGGGCTGATCCGTGGGCTTAAGGAGTTTGATTTTCAAGGTAAAAAAGTGATGCTGCAGCTCCATGGGGACCCGGCGCCTAGATTGGTAAGCTGGCTTGAGGCCCAGGGGGCTAGCGTTACCCAAGTGCTCCCTTATCGGCACATCTCTCCACCGGAGGAGGTACTGGAGCAGCTCTTAGATGATATTGTGAACGAACGTGTAGACGCCGTTACCTTTACAAGCGGCCCTCAGGTTCGCTTCCTGCTGGAGCATGCCAACAAACAGGGGCAATTAGCTGCTTTACTCGAGGTGCTGGAGGGGCCGGTTCTAGCGGTTGCCGTAGGCAAGGTGACAGCGGCAGGTCTTCATGAGGCCGGTATTCCGCGCGTATTGGCGCCTAAGGAAGAAAGAATGGGGAGTATGATCGTAGAGCTGGCCCGTTATTACGCCGGGGAGACAGAAGCGTTGAAGGCCGAAAATCAGCAATCGGAGAACTAATAGTCGGGTGTGATAAAGGAATGCTAAACATTTCACAAATTGGGGTTATAATGGGATTAGGCAACATCCAAACCTTTTTTGTGGAAAGGACGGTTGGTTATGAGCGATTTATTGAAGAAGGCATTTTCGCTGGGCTTTGGCATTACAATGGTTAGCAAGGAAAAAATTGAGGGCATTGTGGATGATTTAGTAAAACGCGGTGAACTGGCTCCATCGGAATCAAAACAGCTCGTTGAAAAGCTGATCGACCGAGGGGAAGAGGAACAAAACCGTTTTAAAGAAATGGTGAACGAGCAGGTAAGAACGACACTTCAGGGTATGGGACTAGCTTCGGCTAAAGAGGTGGAGGACCTAACTCGGCGGGTAGCAGAACTGGAAATTAAGCTTGCTGAACTTCAGCAGCCTTAAGCCATGATCAGCTTTTTTCGTCATTCCGGTCGTTATCGTGAAATAGCCATGGCGCTGGGGCGCCATGGCTTTGGGTTTATGGCTGAAGGCGTCGGATTGACCAGACTTCTGCCTCGTCCACTCCACCGCAAAAAAGTGAAAACCGAGACCCGGACGCTTGGTGAGCGAATCCGGCTCGTACTCGAAGAACTGGGTCCCACCTTCGTCAAGGTAGGACAGCTCGCTAGTACTCGCACCGACCTACTTCCCGAGTCGATCACCCGGGAGCTGGTCAAGCTTCAGGATCAAGTCCCCCCTTTTTCAGCCCAGGAAGCCCGGCGAATTTTGGAAGAGGAACTGCAAATGCCGGTAGAAGATTTGTTGGGCAGCTTCAACAATGAGCCCTTAGCAGCCGCGTCCATCGGACAGGTGCACGAAGCACGTCTGACTACGGGTGAACGGGTAGCTATCAAAATCCAGAGACCGGGCGTAGTCCCGGTTATAGAACGTGACCTTGATATTTTAAAGACTTTAACGGCGCGGGCCCAAAAACGGTGGACTTGGGTTTCCCGTTATCAAATTCCGCAAATGGTGGACGAGTTCTCCAGATCGATCCGGTCGGAGCTGGACTACAGTCTCGAAGGCCGAAATATGGAAAAGATCGGCTCCCAGTTCAAGGAGGAGAAGGGAATTTACATTCCCAATGTATTTTGGCAGTATACGACGTCAAAGGTGCTGACGATGGACTTTGTCGAAGGGCTGCATCTTAGTAGATTGCCAGAGATAAAACAGCAGGGTGTTGATCCCAAGGATCTAGCACATCGCCTCGTTTATGCGCTGCTTCATCAAATATTTGACATCGGTCTATTCCATGCTGATCCGCATCCCGGAAATTTATTGGTTACGCCTAACGGAGATCTGGCTTTTATCGATTTTGGCATGGCCGGGCGGCTCAGCAATGAGATGAAGGATCATCTGGCCTCTCTGGTCATTTCCTTGATGAAGAAGAATAGCGCGGGTATGGTGCGGGCCATTCTCCGCATGGGACTGCTGGATGAGGGCGTTGATATGGCGGGACTGAAGCTTGAGATGGAACAGCTTCGTGACCGCTACTACGACACTTCGTTTGCTCAGATTCGGATCGGGGAGGCCATCAATGATCTGTTTGGGGTAGCCCAGCGCCACAACGTTATCATACCTGCCGATTTGCTGCTGCTTGGCAAAGCGCTGATCACTGTGGAAGGGGTGGCGCTTAGCCTCGATCCGGAGCTGCGAATTCTCGATATGGCCGAGCCGTTCGGCCAAAAGCTGCTCAAGGAAAGATACGGACCGCGCCGTGTACGAAAAAAGCTGATCGACGGAGTTATCGATATGGCGGATTCCTTGTCCGATTTGCCGCAGCAGGTTCGTAATTTGTCGATGCTGATCAGCAAAGGGAAAATGAGAGTGGAGATGGATTTACCGGAGCTGGAGCATTTTCTGCGCAAGTTGGACCAAATCAGTAACCGGGTATCTTTTAGCATTGTGTTGCTATCTTTTAGCATTATCATGGTCGGGTTGATTATCGGTTCTTCCTTAGCAAGAATGCCTACGGTGCTGTGGAAGTTTCCGGCGATCGAGATCGGCTCGGTCGTAGCTACACTTATGTTTCTCTGGCTGCTTTATTCCATATATAAATCGGGAAAATTTTGAATTGACTTAAGGCAACAGGATATTTTTCGTGCTTGAGTTCGAATATTAGTGCGTGTTCCAGTTCGTGCGTTGGATCGTGCGGCGACCTCTGTTACAATAAGGGGACCATTAGATGATGAAAATATAACCCCAGTGGTACACGCGACTTTTAGGATAGCCAAAAATCAGAATAGCTGCATTCTCTACATCTAATTTTGAGGTACATCCCGTTTTCATTTTTTTAATTGTAAAAGGTGCATTTAAATGGGCGAAAAACGAAGGGATGAGTATGCCTACCTCGATTTAGATGTATTTTTTGCACTTGTTGACGCGGGGGACGCCTAAATGTAAAAAATAAATGTACATAATACATTTAGACACCCACGCATGTCTGATTTTTCAGGTAGAAGCTAGTTATACTAGGGGAAATTAAGCTTTCTTCACATGGAGCTGTGTTTATTAAAATATGAGGTGAATCCTGTTGACAACATTTCAAAACCTGGGCCTTTCGCCCGCTCTGCTTCAAAAATTACAGGGACAAGGCATCGTATCCCCAACACCGGTGCAGGAGTCAGCCATTCCGGTGCTGCTAGCCGGAGAGGATGTCATGGTTCAGGCACAGACCGGTACCGGGAAGACGCTGGCCTTTTTGCTGCCTATTTTGGAAAAAATCCGAACGGACCGGCCGGATGCACAGGCGCTCATCATAACGCCGACACGCGAGCTGGCGATTCAAATTACAGCGGAAGTACGCAAGCTGGCGGAAGCCCGCGAGGGTTTATCTGTGCTGGCAGCCTACGGTGGCCAGGACGTTGAACGGCAGCTGCGCAAGCTAAAAGGCGGTACTCAGCTTGTCATCGGCACGCCGGGCCGTTTGCTTGACCATTTGCGGCGGGGGTCGCTTACCCTTGGATCCGTTCGCATGCTGGTGCTGGACGAGGCGGACCAAATGCTGCATATGGGATTTCTTGCAGAGGTGGAGGAGATCATCCGCCTTGTTCCTCGCAGTCGGCAGACGATGCTGTTCTCTGCAACCATGCCCGATAATGTAAAAAGATTGGCCAAAACGTACATGGACCGGCCGCGGGATATCCGGATTGCCGAGACGTCGCGAGTGACGCTGGACAGCATCCGGCAAGTGGTCGTAGAGTGCACTGACCGGACGAAGCAGGAGGCGCTAATCGAGAAAATTCGCAGCCAGCGGCCTTATCTTGCCGTTATTTTCTGTCGCACGAAGCGCCGGGCGAGCAAGCTGAATGAAGCGCTGCAGGAAGCGGGCTTCAAGTCCGACGAACTGCACGGCGATTTGTCGCAAAGCAAGCGCGAGCAGGTGATGCGGGCGTTTCGGGAAGCCAAGCTGGAGCTGCTGGTAGCTACGGATGTAGCGGCGCGCGGTATTGACGTTGAAGGTGTGACGCACGTGTTCAACTACGATATCCCGCAGGATGTAGATAGCTACATCCATCGGATTGGCCGGACCGGTCGCGCCGGGGAGAAAGGCGTGGCCGTTACGTTTGTAGCGCCGAAGGATCACGAGGAGCTACGCCAGATCGAGCGCGGCATCGGCCTCCGGCTCGAGCGCCAGCGCTTTGACAAGAGCGGCGCGGGAACCGGCGGGGAGCGGATCGTTTCGGCCCGCCGCGATGCAGGCAAGGCGGGCGAACCGGGCAGCCGCCGGGCGAAGCCGAGCGGCGGCGCAAAAGGCCCGCACGGTCGTCGCGGTGACGCGGAGACCGTGCTGGGCCGTTCGGCGGGCGCGCCT
>NZ_JBHTLM010000028.1:0-54097 GCF_042678945.1 Paenibacillus puldeungensis
GCGGCCGAGAGCCTGCTCGGCGTGCTGCTCGGCGCAGCCGTATTCGCGGCCGCCGTGCTGCGCACGCGGCTGCTCAGCGAGGCCGAGCTTGCGGCGCTGCCGCGCGTCGGCCCGAAGCTGCTGGCGTGGCTGCGCAAGCTGCGCCTGCTGCCGTAGGCATGACGTGGCCGAGCTACGGGCCGCCACAGCCGGCACAGGGCCCGCAAAGTGCCTCGCGGGCCGCTTCACGCCACGCCTAAGGCCTAGCGCTGGCAAAGCCTCATGCCATGTCACGCCGCGCCCTAGCAGCCACTCGCCGATTTCGTAAATCGGTACAGGCAATGGTATAGTATTTACATGCAGTAGACAGGCAGGAAGGGGAAGGTTAGCATGAGCGCAAGTATTACAGTGGTCGGTTTAGGTTCGGGCGATCCCGACCGGCTGACCTTAGGAAGCTTAAAACGTCTTCAAGAAGCGGAAGAACGTTATGTCCGGACGAAGGATCACCCGGTCGTAACCTGGCTTGAGAAGACGGGCGTGGCATTCCAGTCGTTCGACGAGGTATACGAGGCGAAGGATGATTTTCCTTCCGTGTACGAGGAAATCGCCGTGCGGCTCCTAGATCGGGCCAAAGAAGGGACCGAAGGAAATAGCATCGTTTATGCCGTTCCGGGTCACCCGATGGTCGCTGAGGCCACAGTCAAGCTGCTTCGGGAGCGTTGCCCTCAGGAAGGGATAGCCCTAACCATCATCGGAGGCGAAAGCTTTCTGGATGAAGCCTTTGTACAGCTTGGCTTTGACCCGATCGAAGGGTTTCAGCTGCTCGATTCTTCCGCGATTTCCGGTGAGCGAATCGATCCGCAGCAGCATTTGCTGATCGGCCAGGTTTACGACCAGCTTACTGCTTCGGAAGTGAAGCTCGGGCTGATGGATGTCTACCCGGATGATTATCCGGTCACTGTCGGTCACGCCCTTGGCGTTGAAGGGCAGGAGGAAATTCACCGTGTCCCGTTGTTCGAGCTGGATCGGGTTCAGGGCTATGGCAACTTATCGCTCGTTTATGTACCTGCAAGCGACAATGAAGCACTGCGTATCCGCAGCTTCCAGCGACTTCATGAAATTGTCACGATTTTGCGTAGTCCTGGAGGATGTCCTTGGGACCGGGAGCAGACGCATGAATCAATCCGCAAAAATCTCATCGAAGAAACCTATGAGGTGCTGGAGACGATCGATGATGACGACCCGGATCATATGCGTGAGGAGCTGGGAGATTTGCTGCTGCAAATCATGCTCCATTCGCAAATGGAAGAAGAACTGGGAACATTTACGGTTTACGACGTCATTAGGGAATTGAATGAAAAGCTGCTGTACCGCCATCCGCATGTGTTTGGCAGCTTAAGCGCCGAGGATGCGGAAGCCGCGCTAAACAACTGGGAAGCGATGAAGGCGGAGGAGAAACGGCGCAAAGGCATCGAGCCCGAGAAGCTGTCTGCGCTTAGCGGCGTACCACGGGATTTGCCGGCCTTGATGAAGGCTTACAAGCTCCAGAAGAAGGCGGCCAAGGCCGGGTTCGACTGGGAAGGAATCGAAGGTGTATGGGACAAGCTGCAGGAGGAAATCGCCGAACTGAAAGAGGCGGTCCAAGAGCAGCATGACGCCTCGGTACAGGAGCTCGAACTGGGGGATGTTCTCTTTTCCGTAGTGAATGCCGCACGGTTTATTGGTGCTGACCCGGAGCAGGCTCTATCACGAACCATCTCCAAATTTGTCCGGCGTTTCCATTATGTTGAACAGCGCCTAAGCGAGCAAGGAAAAACAACGGGGGAAAGTACGCTCGCCGAGATGGATGAATTATGGGAGGAAGCGAAGCAGAACGAACAAATATGATGGGAAAAAAGGCCTAAATCCCAGCTTTTTTGCGAAAAAAACAAAAAAAAGTTCCGGCTCGGGCAGGATTTTCAAACTAAAGCAAGAATACTGATACAAAGATATCCAGGCTTTAATCAGGCCCCCCGCCTGTAGTGCCAAGGTATCACCTATTTCTTTAATTATTGGGAGGCATTATTGATGAACAAAACAGATCTGATCAACAACATTTCCAGCAAAAGCGGACTTACTAAAAAAGACGTTGAATCCGTATTGAACGGTTTTCTCGGCGAAATCACAGAAGCTCTTGCTGGTGGAGACAAAGTACAATTGATCGGCTTCGGTACGTTCGAAACCCGCAAACGTTCCGGTCGCACGGGCCGCAACCCGCAAACCGGTAAAACGATCGAAATCCCTGCATCCAATGTTCCTGCATTCAAAGCGGGCAACAAACTTAAAGAAGCTGTAAAATAATGCGTCTTGATAAATTCCTGAAGGTGTCACGGTTGATCAAGCGGCGCACGGTTGCCAAGGATGTCTCCGAGCAAGGTAGAGTCCTGATTAACGGGCGTGAATCCAAACCGAGCAGTACGGTCAAGGTAGGCGATGAAATCACGGTACAATTCGGCCAGAAGCTGGTCACGGTCCGTGTCGAACGCCTGGCCGAGACGACTCGGAAGGAAGAAGCTGGTACCCTGTATACCTTGGTGAAGGAAGAGCCGATCGCGAAGGATACTGGACTGGATTGGTCCTAAGAAGCGAGAGACTACGAGCATGTCCCGATTGTCGGGACATGCTTTTTGCTTTTATATAAACTGTGATGAAGTGGTGCCCTTTTTTTCGATGTGAATATGGCCGATATCGGGTAGTGCCACCTTAGCACTAGGAAGTAATTGTATTTGGTGCATCTATTTTTTCACTTTTTGATGAGTAAGAGAAAGTAGATGCAAAAAGTGCAGCTAAATGGGCGGAAATGATCAGGAAACCGGACAAAGCCCTGCTTTAAATGTACGTTTTGCAACTAAATCGGAATAAGGAGAGAGAAACGTCAGAATAGATGTACTATTTGCATCTACTGCATATATGCCGTTCGTGCAAGTCAACGGGGTTACCAGTGTTTTGATTACGTTTTCAGTGCGATGCGACCTGCTTCAGCTGCCCATCTTTGTCGTATTTCCTCTCATATATCTCATCTGTACAGTTATAGTTATGAGAGATGAAGAAACAGGTTTCTCAGAAAAAAGTTAGGATATCCCAAATACCCCCTACCCAAATTAATAAATCATGGTAATATAGAGGTACATAACCTCGTTGCTGTTACAACGTATGTCACCTGTGTTGACAGCATGATTTTACCCGAATAATATATTGTTATTTTTCGGCCTCTAAGATCACACCTCTGATTTACTCATCTTTTTTTAAACCCTACTCCAAGATTGTTGAACGTTTCCAGCAGAACGGCACTTAAAGGAAGGCGCTTTTGAGTGATATTTTAGTGAAATTTTTCACAATAAAATCGAAGTTATCTTTATCAGGCTTTCAACATTCAAACATTCAGTTCTTAAGTGGTTATGCATCATAGCTATAATCATGGCGAAGGATCTTTTCATTAATGGAAAGTTAGTGAAATAATTCACGTAATTAGCATAGATATTATGTACCAGACGTTGTTATTTCACATAGTCTATAAGTGAAAATATTCACAATTAGCAAAACGTTACACCTGGCAGCCTGTATCTGTACAATCATTAGTTTCACTTATATAGACAAAAAGGGACGGATCGCGGATGAAACAGTTTATTCACAAACTGTATGCCCGGGGAGAGTTATCCAAAGATGAGATTGTCTATTTTCTGCAGCATCTCGATCCCGAGTCAAGAAACGAGCTTTTTCGGTTTTCTCATAAAAGACGCCTGCAAAAATACGGGGACAAGGTCTATTTGCGAGGTCTGATCGAGTTCTCAAGCTTCTGCAGGCAGGATTGCCTGTACTGTGGGCTTCGCGCAAGCAACCGGGATGCTGAGCGCTACAGGCTAAACCCCGAGCAGATTCTGGAGTGTTGCCGCGAAGGGTATAGGCTCGGGTTTCGCACGTTCGTCCTCCAAAGCGGTGAGGACTTCTGGTATACGGAGGATATGCTTACCCACCTCGTTCAGGCCATTAAAGCGGAGTTTCCGCATTCGGCAGTGACCTTGTCGATCGGCGAGCGGGGCGAGGACACGTATAGAAGACTTTATGCAGCGGGAGCAGACCGTTTTTTAATGCGTCATGAAACCGCTTCCCGTGAGTTGTACGAGGCCTTGCACCCGAGTATGTCCTATGATAACCGGCGAACCTGCCTGAGAATGTTGAAGGAGATCGGCTACCAGATAGGTGCCGGCTTTATGGTAGGTTTGCCCGGACAAACCGCAGAGGATTTGGCTGACGATTTACTTTATTTAAAAGCGTTAAACCCGGATATGATCGGCATCGGTCCGTTTATTCCGCATGACCACACTCCGCTGAGATCGGCAAAGCCCGGTACGGTGGGCGATACGTTAGTGATGATCGCACTCGCCCGCTTGTTCGTTCCGGATGCGCTGATTCCGGCGACCACGGCGATAGGCAGCCTTGATGGCGAAGGGAGGGAACTGGCATTGCAAGCCGGAGCCAATGTGGTCATGCCCAATTTATCGCCTGTGAGTGTCCGAAAAAAATACGCTTTATATAACAACAAGATTTGCTTAGGGGAAGAGTCCGCGCAGTGCAGGCACTGCTTGGAGCTGCGCATTCAATCCGCCGGCTTTTCCGTGGATATGGGGAGGGGGGATAGCCTGAAATCGTTGAGACAGCAAACTGCTGGCAGCTTCATTTGAATTGCGAAAATAGTGAAAAAATTCACAAGTAATATAGCAAAGGAGACATAACGAATGAGCATATTGACCAAAAAGAATGAGCTTGGCTTTTTCGAAATCCGCCTGGAGTCGATCGGCGGCATGGGGGCTAACCTGGCCGGCAAAATGCTGGCGGAGTCCGGGGTGCTGGGGCTTGGTTTAAATGGTTCGTGTTTTTCCTCCTATGGTTCCGAAAAGAAGGGTTCGCCAGTAAAAAGCTTTGTCCGATTTTGCGAGCCTGATGTAGATATTCGTGATCACAGCCCGATCGAAGAGCCTAATGTCATCGGACTGTTCCATGAAGCGCTGTACAAAACGGTAAATGTACTAAGCGGACTCAAGCCGGATGGCATTTTGCTGGTGAATTCGACCCGCAGCTTCGAGGAGATTCGGAAGGACTTGAATTTCCCCTATGGAACGCTAGCCGTTATCGACGCGATGGGGATTGCCATCGACGAGCATACCAAGGTGAATACCTCTATGCTTGGCGCTCTTTTCCGGATCTGCGATTTCATGGACCCGGATTCCATGCGTGAAGTCATCCGGCATACGTTCCATAAGAAATACCCGCACTTGGTTGAGCCCAATATACGCACGTTTGACCGGGGATATCAAGAGGTTCGTTTTCAGACCATTGAGGCTCCAAAGGGGGCGACCGGCATCCGCTTTGAACGGCCGCAGCCGCTGCTCGGGTATGAAACCCAGCCGCTTGGCGGGATTATCCGGACCCAAGGCAACAGCGTGCTCAAGGATTTGAGCGGCTCGCGTCAAGGCTTTTTGCCGGAGTTGAATCTGGACACCTGTATTGATTGCGCCAACTGCGACGCGGTTTGCCCGGATCTATGCTTTGTTTGGGAATCCGGGGAGGACAAGAAGGGCCGGCCGCAGATGTTTTTGCGAGGGATCGATTACCAATATTGCAAAGGCTGTCTGAAATGCGTGGAAATCTGCCCGACCGGATCGCTGACCGTGCGTCGTGAAGAGGCGGGATACGCTGATAGCCATCGTGTTGCCCACGTTTTTAACTAACGGAAGGAGGATTTTTCAACATGTCTATTGCGGAAGAAAATGCTAACAAATTAGCGCTGGCCGAGCAGGTAACGGCCTTTGAATCGGGTAATGAGGCGGCAGCCATGGCGGCGACGCAAATCAATTATCATATCATGGGCTATTTCCCGATCACCCCATCGACGGAAATCGCACAAATTTTGGATCAGAAAAAAGCGCAGGGCCTTCATGACATTAAACTCATCGCCGCCGACGGGGAGCATGGCTCGGCCGGGATTTGCTATGGCGCGGCTATGAGCGGGGCACGGGTCATCAATGCAACGAGCGCCAACGGGTTTATGTACATGCTGGAGCAGCTGCCTGTGCAGTCCGGCACACGGTTTCCGATGGTTATGAATCTAGTAACCCGTGCGATCAGCGGACCGCTTGATATTCGCGGCGATCACTCCGATTTGTATTACGCGCTGAACACAGGCTGGATCATTCTGACCGCGAGCACGCCGCAGGCCGCGTACGATATGAACATCATGGCGCTGAAGCTGTCTGAGCATGCGGATGTTCGGCTGCCTGTCATCGTGGCGTATGACGGCTTTTTCACCTCGCATCAGAAGCGCAAGCTAAGCTATTTCAAAGATGCCAAGACCGTCCAGGCTTTCATCGGAGAGCAGCCGCCGGTCGGGTTCGACGATGTGGCTGATCCGTCCCACCCGATTACGGTCGGTGCTCATATGAACGGCGATGATTTGCTGAACAACCACTATCAGCTCTCCTGCGCACATGATCGTGCGGCAAAAGTGTTTGAACAAATCGCTGCGGAATATGAACGTTTATCAGGACGCAGCTATCCTACTCTGGACCTCTACAAAATGGAGGATGCGGAGGTTGCGCTGTTCCTTATTAACTCCGCCGCTGAAAATGCGAAGGACATCGTCGACAAGCTGCGCGGGCAGGGCATCAAGGCCGGAGTCGTTCGGCCGAATATCATCCGGCCGTTCCCGGCAGAGGAACTGCGGGCTGCGCTGCGCAACGTCAAGGCGCTGCTTGTTGGGGAACGCGCCGACTCCTACGGCGGCCAGGGCGGGAATATGACCCACGAGATCCGCTCTGCGCTGAAGCTTGATCCGCAGAACAAGACAATCGTCCTTTCCCGGGTGTTCGGTTTGGGCGGAAAAGATTTTTACCCGGAGGATGCCGAAGCCTTCTTCCGACTTGCTATCGAGGCGATGGAACAAGGAAAAGCAGCGAAGCCGTTCGATTATTACGGCCACGTGCCTGGGGATGATGAGCATCAGCTGAAGCCGGTGATGTCCCCGAAATACGGCGATGCATTCAAGAGCGGGCTCATTCATGTGACCCGGGATGAAGCGACCGGGAAGCTCAAGGTGAAGATGCCGCCGCTGCGCAGTCTGACAGCCAAGCCGAAGCGGCTTGCTCCCGGCCATGGAGCTTGCCCGGGCTGCAGCGCCATTACGGCACTGGAACTATTTTATAAAGGAATTGAAGGGGATGTGGTCACGTTATTCCAAACCGGCTGCGCTTATGTCGTTACCGCTGGATATCCATTTACCTCCCACAAGCAAACCTTCATCCATAACCTGTTCCAAAACGGAGCAGCTACTGTCTCGGGTGTGGTCGAGGCGTTCTGGGAACGCAAACGGCGGGGTGAAATCGAGGTGTCTGATGACGTAACCTTCGTGATGGTAACCGGTGACGGGGGGCTTGATATCGGGATGGGTCCGGCGATCGGCGCCGCGCTCCGCAATCATCGCATGATCATTCTGGAATACGACAATGAAGGCTATATGAACACTGGCTCTCAGCTGTCTTATTCGACACCGCTTGGCCATATGACGAGCACGTCCGGGGTCGGCAAGAAGCAGAAAGGCAAGGCGTTCCATCATAAAGATACGCCGCAAATTATGGCGGCTACGAACATTCCTTATGTTTTTACCGGGGTCGAATCTTTTCCGCAGGATTTGATCATGAAGGCTGCGAAGGCGCAGTGGTATGCGCAGCACGAAGGCCTGGTCTACGGAAAAATACTGAGCACCTGCCCGCTGAACTGGCGTTCCGAGGACCCGCAGGGCACAAAAATTTTGAAAGCCGCGGTAGACTCCTGCTTCTTCCCGTTGTATGAAGTTGAGCATGGGGCCACCACGATTACGTATAACCCGGAAGTGAAAAACGCGCGGGTTCCGGTTCAAGACTGGCTGAAAATGATGGGCAAAACCAAACATATGCTGGCTGATGACGAGTTGCTTGGCGCCTTTGAGGAGGAAGTAGAAAGACGCTGGGAGCGCCTGAAATTGAAACATGAAAATCCGATGCTGTGAGGATGAAGGGAGAGGATTGACCCATGGAAAATACTTGCCACTGTCAAGGCGGGCTGCAGAAGGAGCGGCTGGATCGGGTGCGCGAAATCATCGATCATTTCCGCCTTCTACCGGGTGCGCTCATTCCCGTTCTGCATGAAATACAGGACCTCTTCGGCTACTTGCCGGAGGAGGCGCTGCGGATCGTGTCCGAGGAGCTTAAGATGCCCATGGCGGAAATTTACGGAGTGGCTACGTTTTACTCCTTTTTCTCACTGGAGCCGAAAGGAGAGCATGTCATTCGCGTCTGCATGGGCACGGCCTGCTATATCAAGGGAGCGCAGGGGATACTGGATCGGCTCAGCCAGGAGCTGAATGTCCCGGTTCAAGGCACTACCCCGGACGGGCAGTTTACGCTTGACGCCACTCGCTGCCTTGGAGCTTGCGGGCTTGCTCCGGTCATGACAATCGGGGAGAAGGTTTATGGGCGGCTCACGCCAAACGAAATTCCTAAAATACTGAAGCAAGTACGGACGCCTGCTGAAACGCATTAGGAGGGAAAATCCATGATAACGTTGTTAGATCTGGACCATATTCGCGCTTCTCACCAGAGCTCGCTAACGAAGCGGCGGCTCGGAAAGGTCGGGGCGCCCGGAAACGGCGTGGCCCAGCGAGCCGTCATGATCTGCGGCGGGACCGGCTGCACCTCCTCGGACTCCATGCAAATCGTGGAGGCGTTTCGCAAGGAAGTGTTCAGTCAGGGTATCGAAGACAAGATCGATATCGTACGCACCGGTTGTTTTGGACTCTGTGAGCTGGGGCCGGTGGTGATCATTTACCCGGAGGAGGTCTTTTACAGCCGGGTAAGTGTGAAGGATGTAGCTGAAATTGTTGAGCAGCACTTGTTGGGCGGAAAAATAGTTGATCGTCTCGTTTATCGGCAAGCGATGGAAGACGGGCGGATCAAACCGCTTCACAATGTTGATTTCTTCCGCAAGCAAAGACGGATCGCGCTGCGCAACTGCGGAACGATTGATCCGGAGGAAATCGATGAATATATCGGGATGGACGGATACCGGGCGTTACACAAAGTGCTGACGACGATGGAGCCTTTGGACGTCATTTCCCAGGTTAAAGAAGCAGGTTTACGTGGCCGGGGTGGTGGCGGATTTCCTACCGGGATCAAATGGGAAACGGCGGCCAAGCAGCACAATCCGCACAAGTACATGATCTGCAACGCCGATGAAGGGGACCCGGGGGCGTTTATGGATCGTTCGATTTTGGAGGGGGATCCCCATTCGGTGCTGGAGGGAATGGCGATTGCCGGTTACGCCATCGGAGCGAACCACGGGTTCATCTATTTGCGGGCCGAATATCCGATCGCTGTAAAACGGGTGCAAGCGGCGATTAAGCAGGCACGGGAATACGGGCTGCTGGGCGAAGACATTTTTGGTAGCGGTTTCTCGTTTGACATTAGTGTTCGTTTAGGAGCCGGAGCTTTTGTTTGCGGGGAAGAAACCGCGCTGATGAACTCTGTAGAAGGCAAGCGCGGCATGCCGAATCCCAAACCGCCTTTCCCGGCGGTAAGCGGGTTATGGGGGAAGCCGACCGTCATTAACAACGTAGAGACGCTGGCGAACGTTCCAATCATTTTGCTGCAAGGGGCCCGTTGGTATGCCGGAATCGGCACGGAGCGAAGCAAGGGAACCAAGGTGTTTGCGCTTGGCGGCAAGGTAGTCAACACCGGGCTGGTAGAGGTGCCGATGGGGATTACGCTGCGCGAGGTCATTTATGAAATCGGCGGCGGGATTCCGAACGGCAAGGCGTTTAAAGCGGTTCAGACCGGCGGACCATCCGGCGGCTGTCTGACGAGCGAGCATCTCGATCGCCCGATAGATTACGATACGCTGCTTAGCCTTGGCTCGATGATGGGCTCGGGCGGTATGCTGGTGATGGACGAAGGCACCTGCATGGTTGACGTTGCCCGGTACTATCTGGACTTTACGCGAGATGAGTCGTGTGGCAAATGTGCCCCGTGCCGGATCGGGACTAAACGGCTGCTCGAGATTTTGGAGAGAATCACGGAGGGCAAAGGTACGATGGAGGATTTGGATACCTTGGAGGAGCTGTCAGAGCAGATCAAAGCGGCCTCGCTTTGCGGTCTCGGACAGACGGCGCCGAATCCGGTACTATCGACGCTCAAGTATTTCCGTGACGAATATATTGCGCATGTGATCGATAAGAAATGCCCGGCAGGAGTATGCCGTTCGCTGATCACGTATGCGATCGATCCCGAGAAATGCCGCGGCTGCACGCTTTGTGCCCGGAAATGTCCGGCGGGAGCCATAACGGGCACAGTGAAGGAGCCGCATGCCATTGATCCGCTAGTGTGCATCAAATGCGGCCTCTGCTTTGATAGCTGCAAGTTCGCCGCCATTTATAAAAGCTAAAGTGTGAGGAGACCCGAACATGGATACCGTAAAATTTTGGATTGACGATATATTGACGGAAGTCCCGAAAGGGACGACTGTTCTTCAGGCGGCCCGCGAACTCGGGATTCATATTCCCACCCTCTGCTATTTGCAGGGTGTGAACCATTCGTCAAGCTGCCGCGTTTGTCTCGTGGAATCCGGTCCGCGACTGATCGCCTCCTGCACACTGGTGGCGGAGGATGGTATGCGGATCAAAACGAATAGCCCACGGGTTCGAAAAGCTCGCAAGACGACGGTCGAGCTGCTTTTGTCCGACCATAACCGGGAGTGTACCTCCTGTTTGCGCGGCGGGACATGCGAGCTGCAGGAGGTAGCCAAACAGGTCGGTGTGCGCACGGTGCGCTATGTGGGAGAGAAGTCGAAATCCGCAGTCGACTACTCCTCGCCATCCATCGTCAGAGATACATCCAAGTGTATCCTGTGCGGCCGCTGCGTGGAGGTATGTAGCGAGATGCAAACGGTCGGAGCGATCGGGTTTATGAATCGCGGCTTCAACACGATGATCGGGCCCGCTCTGGGGAGGCCGATTGGAGAATCCGTCTGCATTAACTGCGGACAATGCATCATGGCTTGCCCGGTCGGGGCGTTGCAGGAACGGGAGAACATCAGTGACGTATGGCAGGCGCTCTCCGATCCGCATAAATTCGTTGTGGTGCAGACCGCACCTGCAGTGCGGGTGGCTCTTGGCGAGGAATTTGGGATGCCGATCGGCACCCGCGTCACTGGCAAGATGGTGGCTGCACTGCGGCGTCTCGGTTTCAACAAGGTGTTTGATACCGACTTTGCCGCCGACCTTACAATAATGGAGGAGGGCACAGAGCTGCTGCATCGGCTCGAAACGGGGAAAGGCTTGCCGCTAATGACCTCCTGCTGTCCGGGCTGGGTCAAATTCGTTGAGCAGTTTTTCCCGGAAATGCTGGATAACCTATCGACCTGCAAGTCTCCACATGAGATGGAAGGGGCCATGATCAAGAGTTATTTCGCCAAACTCATGGGAATCGATCCTCAGCAAATCGTTGTCGTGTCCATCATGCCCTGTACAGCAAAGAAATTCGAAGGGCAGCGTGAGGAACTGTCGAATGAAACGCTAAAGGATGTCGATTACGTGCTTACGACCCGGGAGCTTGCCCGCATGATTAAAGAGACGGGAATCGATTTTGCTGCTTTGCGCGGAGAGACCTTCGACAACCCGTTTGGCGAATCGTCAGGCGCCGGGGTGATCTTTGGGGCGACAGGCGGCGTAGCCGAGGCGGCGCTGCGGACGGTGTTTGAGCTGGTTGCCGGGCATGAGCTGGAGACGGTTGAGTTCAATGCTGTACGCGGCCTGGAAGGCATTAAGGAAACCACGGCCCTGCTGCCGAACGGGCAAATGATTCGCACTGCCGTGGTTCACGGCCTCGAGAATGCGAGAAAGCTGATGTCCATGATGATTAGCGGGGAGAAGCAGTATGAGTTCATTGAGGTCATGGCTTGCCCGGGAGGCTGTGTATGCGGTGGCGGTCAGCCGTTCGTGGATCCCGCTATCCGGGATCGGATTAATGTGAAAGCAGAGCGCTCCAAGGCGATCTATGATGAGGACGAGGCGGCCTTTGTTCGAAAGTCGCATAAAAATCCGTACATTCAGAAGGTTTATGAGGAGTTCCTGGATCAACCGAACAGCCCGAAGAGCCACCTTTATCTGCATACGCATTATTTCGTACGCTCCCGTTTCTAGGCGAAGGTTCGGCACTTTTTTTGCACGCTTTAGTCCATTTATCTGCTTACAAGGGGGGATTGGAATGAGTAAGGCGGCACAGTGGGAGCGAGCCCACTTTATCTCTGACGAGGAGATTGTATCGGCGCTGGCTTATGGGGCGTCTATGGCGCATGAACCGAAAAAGGTGATGGGCATTCTTGAGAAGGCACGGGCGTCCAAGGGATTAAGCGCGGCCGAGGCGGCTGTTCTGCTTCATGTGGAAGACGATGTGATGCTGGAGGAGATTTTCCATACTGCTCGCGAGGTGAAAGAGCGTATATACGGAAATCGAATTGTACTGTTTGCGCCTCTGTATGTAAGCAACTATTGTGTTAACAACTGCGAATACTGTGGGTACAAACATTCAAATGGTGGTATGGTCCGGCGGCGTTTGGACCGTGCGCAGCTGATCCAGGAGGTCGAGGTGCTACAAAAAATGGGGCACAAGCGGCTGGCACTGGAAGCTGGGGAGGACCCCGAAAATTGCTCGATCGATTACATCGTCGAATGCATCGAAACGATCTATTCCGTCAAGGTCGACAATGGCAGTATTCGCCGGATCAACGTCAACATTGCGGCGACGACGGAGGAGGACTATCGCAGGCTTGCCGGCGCAGGAATCGGAACGTATATTTTGTTCCAGGAAACGTATCATCGCCCGACTTATCTCAGAATGCACGGCCAGGGCCCTAAACGGGACTATGACTGGCATACAACCGCAATGGACCGGGCTATGCGCTCTGGCATCGACGATGTAGGCATTGGAGTTCTGTACGGTTTATACGATCACAAATATGAGACGATCGCGATGCTGAAGCATGCGGAGCACTTGGAGGAGATGTTCGGCTGCGGTCCGCATACGGTTTCCGTGCCCCGCCTGCGGGCGGCCGAAGGGGTTGATTTGGACAGCTTTCCGTATTTGGTGAACGATCACGATTTCAAAAAAATCGTCGCCGTTCTGCGGCTGGCCGTTCCATATGCCGGTATGATTCTGTCTACCCGGGAGGATGCGGGTTTTCGC
Organism: Paenibacillus puldeungensis; assembly: GCF_042678945.1. Classification (NCBI taxonomy): domain Bacteria; kingdom Bacillati; phylum Bacillota; class Bacilli; order Caryophanales; family Paenibacillaceae; genus Paenibacillus; species Paenibacillus puldeungensis. The sequence goes on from NZ_JBHTLM010000028.1 coordinate 13,287, forward strand.
GATCAGGTCATCAAGCTTGGCATCTCCCAAGTGAGCGCGGGCTCCTGCACGGGGGTTGGCGGTTATATTGAAGCCCACGGCGGGCAAGGGCAAGGCTGCGGCGACAAGCCGCAGTTTGAGGTGGGCGACCATCGCTCTCCGCTCGAGATGATCAAATCGCTTTGTCAGGACGGATATATCCCGAGCTACTGTACCGCCTGCTACCGGGAAGGCCGAACGGGCGACCGCTTCATGCGGCTGGCCAAGTCGGGCCAGATCCATAACGTATGTGGACCGAATGCCCTGCTTACGCTCAAGGAATATCTGATGGATTACGGCGATGATGAGGCACGGAAAATGGGGGATGCGCTGATCAGAAGCAATCTTCGGCGCATTCCGAAGCCGTCCGCCCGGGAGGGAACCGTAAACAGGCTGAAGCGCATTGAGGCTGGCGAGCGCGATTTGCGGTTCTAGTGCATGTTGTTTGCTCGGAAGCGGTAGTGAATAAACCTTCAAAACCACGGGAACGTGGGATTGAAGGTTTTATTTATTTACTAGAATTTTTTAAATTCCCGGGAGTAATGGGTATCGTAGGACTTGCTGCTATCGTAAAACTCACTGTTACCGTAACTTGCTAAATGCATTAAGTACAGTTAAACATCACCATATTGGAAGTATTGAGCATTTAGATGTAAAAAGTGCAGCTAAAAGAAACAAAACAACCCTATTAATACAAATTACACCAATTTAGATGTACATTTTGCAGCTAACATCCAAAAACCCACATTTTGCCCAGAAATAGATGCACAAAATACATTTAGTGGTGGATGTGAGAGATGCAGGAACCTATATGGGGTTTTTGCTTATTTTAACTCTATCATTTACATAAAATAAACACCCAGTTAATAGAAATCGAACAACAGGTTATTGAAGGGTATCTATAATGAATAGGGACACTAGTGTTTCCGACGTCAAACTACAGGGTGCAGCAAGATTATTGAAGTAGATCTGCCCAAATATCTAATGGAAGGACTACAGAAATGAAGAAGCAAAGAATTGTTTCGGTTTTTTTGGTGTTGGCACTCATAAGTACTTTCTTTCAAACGAATCGGGTAACGGCAGCGGTAAATCCGCAGCAGGCAGTCAACTTTCTCGCAAGCGAAGAGTTGGCGCCGGGAGTTCATTATGGTGAAGAAGATGTGGTTAATTATGGAGCAAAGCCGCATCGGGTTCGCTTCAATCATTTAACCGTGGATCCAACGGCTAATGGTGTTCGCATTGATACCGCGAAAGCTCAGGATACCGTCAATGCGATGGAGACTATTGGAGGACAAGCGCAGCGCGAGATACTGAAGGGAAATAATGTCGTGGCGTCCATTAATGCCGATCCATATGATATGGATTATGGAGTAAACGTCGGTATTCAAGTCAGAGACAGCCAGATCCTTATTAGCCAACCTAACAACAGATATACAACTGATACGCCGGTATTTTTTGTCAGAAAAAGCGGCAAGGCAGAGATCGGTGCATTACGGGCAAGCAGTGATATCGAGATCCGGTCGTCATCAGCTTCCGAAACAACGAATTTGTCGACGCTTGGGGGCACCGTCACTTCCGATGTATACGCGGCCGCTAAGACTGAATCCGCCGGATTAGGTACATATTCCAAGCAGATTTCGTTAATCAACCGCAATTCTTTTGGCAGTTGGTATTCAGATCCGAATAAATTCTCTTCTGATACCTTGCGTGTGTTCACAAGCAGCATTACCAGCAAGCATAACTTTGTACACTATAGGGGCTCTGTTCCAGAAAATCATGCCTATGCCCTTATCCGATTAGAAGGCTTTAACGGTTCTCTCCAAGCCGGTATAACCTATTCAGGTCAAGTGGTTAAAGTTTATAAAGATGAAGGCTTTAACATCCCGGATGACAGCATCGTTCTTGCTGGCTACAATGCAGATGCAGCAGGCGTTGCCGCACTTCAGGAAAACGCCTCGGTCAATTATACCGTGCACCTTTACTCAGGGGCCTATACCGAGGACGAAAATGGCATCATGGTCGATCGGGGCCAATTGGCCGATGATGTGGTGGCTGCCGTCAACGGCTATCATTTGCTGGCTAAAGACGGCGTGATCAACGAAGGCATGGTTAATAACTCAGGCACGGATGATAATGCTCGTACAGTTATCGGGATCACCCGCGATGGTAAAATCGAAGTCATCGCCGCGAACAAGCCCAGTGCTAATATCAGGGAGGAGCTTACCTCAGGTACGAATTTCCGGGATATCGCAGAGTACATGATGGAAGAGCTGGGCTGCGTAGATATTTTAAATATGGATGGCGGAGGCTCTACGGAGATGACGGCCAGACGAGCGGGAAGCGATAAACTTACGACGGTCAGCTATCCCAGTGACGGTACCTCCCGCAATGTGAGCAATTCTCTCTTATTTATCAGCGATGCTCCTCGTACATCAAGTGTCGGACAGGTCGTTGTGGACAGCAGTGTGAAAATCTATCAAAGCTCACACCGCACTTTTACCGTGAGATTGACTGATGTAAGCGGCAGTCCCATGGCCTCTGATGGCAAAACGATCACTTGGTCGGCAAAGTACGGCACCATCGATCAGAACGGAAACTACATTGCTCCATCTCAGCCCAGCGATGATATCGTCACGGCAACCGTAGATGGCATCGCAGGAACCGCAAAAGTCGCGGTTGTTGACGAGACTTCGATCGCCTCCATCGCTTTTTCAGCCACAGGCACCGTAGCACTTCATAAAGGCGACACTTACTCATTTGCTTTTCACGCGACTGACAGTTCTCAAAAGGAGATTATCATTGATCCGGCGCTTGCCACGTGGGAGGTTACTGGAGATATTGGCAATATTAAGGACGGCCTGTTAACAGTCTCCGTTGAATCGGGTTTAGGGACCGTCTCGGCAAAATTTCTGAATAAAACTTACTCCGCTCCGGTATCCGTCGGCCTTGATGAGCAGCTTATCGACGGCTTTGAGGGCGACCAATCCGCATATCATATTAATAGCAAGTATATTTACAATAACAATGACTATCGTGCTGGCCAGGGGAACAACATGGTGGGGATAGAAACTGATCCATCCAAGGTCAAGAATGGAACGGGCAGCTTGTATTGGATATATGATACCAAAGACTGGCCGATGAACGGTTCTGGGCGCGCCACAAACGGTACCATGTATATTAATCCCGATTGGAGCGTGGCCCGTCCGGAGTATGGGTGGACAGAGGAGAAACGTGCTGCGTTAGAGGATCAATATACCGCAAAGGCCATGCCGAAAAAATTTGGGCTTTGGTATTACAGTGGAGACGAGAACGGGGATGGAATCAGCGATAATTATGACTGTATGTCAACAGCCTATTTCAAATATGGGCCGGATGGCAAGAAGGGCAGCCTTAAGCTGACACCTAATGAGCATATGGAATGGGTTGGCTGGAAATGGGTAGAGGTTGATGTTCCTCAGGACTGGACGATGCCGATTAAGTTCGATTACATGATGATTTCTAATATCAACAAAGCGACTCCGGTTTCCAAGGATTACAGAACGACACTTATGGTCGATGATTTGAAATATATTTACTCCGATGAACCGCAGGATCTGGCCGGTCCGGTATTTACCGATACTGCGCCTATAGCGGGGGGAATCTACAGTGATACCTTGGATTTCTCTACAACGATCAAAGATGTCATGAGTAAGGTTAAGCCGGGTGGTATTACCGTAACCGTGAATAGTGCACCTTTTACCGATTATACCTTCAATGAGGAGACTGGAAAGCTTGGTTTCAAGCTTACTGGTCTAAAAAATGGGGAGAGCTACAGAGTCATCGTCAAGGCGCTGGATACCAAAAACAACGAATCTGTTCCATACATTGACAATACGTATACAGTGGATACCTCCCCGGATACAGAGGCTCCGGTAATCCGTCAAGTCACCCCATCAAGCCAGGTTACGGTGCGAATACCAAGCCCAAGGGTAACCTTTAAGTTAACCGATACCAAATCCGGTGTGGATGCAAAGAGCATTAAAGTTACCTTGGATGGCAAAAATGTCCCCGTTTATTATGACGCCACTTCGGGATGGGGCTATGCGCAGCCGGACTTTGAACTTGCTGCTGGCAGCGTCAATTTGACGGTCGAAGCGAAGGATAAGAACGGTAATGCCATGACGGCTTATACTGACGTGTTGAAGATAGATCCGATTGCACAGCCTGCTGACCCTCAAAACTATAAGATTTCGGTAGTGCCGGATACCCAAGGGAATGTATTCAGTGATAAAATATTCGGACGGGTGAAAACGGAAGATAGTGAGCTAGTCGTTCATCTAGGCGATATTGTAGATAACGCTACAGAAACAGAATTCAAAGAGGGCAAGGATTATATTGAATCAACAGGCAAACCCTATTTAGTCCTGGCAGGCAATCATGAAGGTGGAAACAATAATCTGGATCTGTACTATAAATATTTTGGCTCCCCGACTTATTCCTTTAAGTATGGAAGCACGTTAATTGTCGTTCTTAATTCAGCGTATAACCAGAGCATAAACGTTTCCGATCCTACGCAGTATCATTATCTGGAAGAAGTATTAAAGAGCAACAAGCTGCCCAATGTGTATGTGTTCAATCATGTCATAACCCGTGACGACTACTACACCGAGCATAATATGCAGCCTGCTGAAGCAGAGCAGTTTGAAGGTATTTTATCTGATTACAAGAAGAATCATCCTAATACCAACGTCAATGCAGTATTTGGACACCTTCATACGCTGCACAGCTGGGAGGTTGGCGGCGTCAACTATATCATAGGCGGCAATGGAGCGCAAAAAGGTTATGTGAACAGCGAACAAGGAAATATTCTCGGTTCAGGCATGATCACGGTCAAGAATGGAGTGGGGTCCTATGGGTTCAATCCACTGCTTTCCAAGGTTTATATTAAGAATGCCGCATTAATTGGAGACACGATTTCCAGTGCCAGCACTTCTCAGATTCAACTTGACCTATATGGGGATTTTCGGGAATATCCTTCAAATTATGTAGCCAGGATCAGTAACCTCAAGTATGTGAATACAACATGGAGAAGTTCCGATACGAGTATGGCCATGGTGGACGAAAATGGAGTAGTCACATTGAAAAAAGAAGGGACTGCTCAGATTACAGCCACCTCGGGCGGAAAGAGCAGTACTATAACGATTAAAAGTGTGGATGCTTCTAAAATAACGGCATCGAAAATCAGCTTGTCGATTCCTAAGGAAACAAGGATCGGAGAACGAGTAATTCCGACAGTCAGTGCGACAGATCCGTATGGAGCGGTTTTTGTCGTAAACAATAGGGACGTTAAATTCAGCTTCTCCAATAGCCTTATGAGAATCGACGATGGAGCGATCATCGGGACGAGTGTGGGGCATGAGACTGTTACTGCAACGTATCAGGGCAAAAGCGCATCAGCAGAAATCACTATTAAGCCTATCGATTCACCCCCAGGCAGTTCGGAAAGCAGCGGCGGCATGTCGAACGATAAGCCAAGTGATACGAGTAAAAACGAAGCAGGAAAAGACAATTCTAACGATCAGGCAAGTGATTCAAAAGATACAAAGAGCACCGCTCCTCATGCGAGCTTTAGTGATATTTCCAGCCACTGGGCGCAGAAAGAGATTAATGAAGTGGTGAGCAAAGGGTTATTTAAAGGCACCGATGCCGATAAATTCTCTCCAAATGCCGAAATGACACGCAGTATGTTTGTTACCGTGTTGTGGCGGTTAGCAGGAACACCTGCTATAACATCTAAGCCAACCTTTGCTGATGTTCAATCCAAGGCTTGGTATTACAATGGCGTCATGTGGGCAACAGAGAATGGAATTGTAAAAGGCATAGGGGAGGGTTTTAGCCCAGCTGCCAGCATAACTCGCGAGCAGCTTGTGGTCATGATGTACCGCTATGCGAAGAATAGCGGAAAGGTTGCAGCTTCTTCTGGAAACCTTTTAAGCTACTCAGATGCTCGCACCGTGTCCAGTTGGGCACTTGATGCCATGAAATGGGCTGTAGGAGCAGGCTTGATCAATGGTGGCCCTAACGGAGCTCTTAATCCGCAAGCGACTGCCACAAGAGCAGAGGTAGCGGCAATCATTGCACGTTCCATAGACGAATCGAATAATTAGAAAACGATGAACTGATAAGAGAGCAAAGGGTGTGCAAGCCTAGTTGCACACCCCTTTGCTCTTTCTATTTTTTGGGACCGTCCGATTCCTCCCACGCCTTCATGGCGGAGGGGAATAGCTCAATGGCACGCGGGAATACCCCATGCATATAGGCGATCAGCACGCCGTAGTTGACAATCGGGACGCCGGCGGCCTGCGTTTCCGCGATACGATGCAGCATGGCCCGGCGGTTCAGCATGCATGCCCCGCAGTGAATAACCAGTGCGTAGCGGTCCAAATCCGGTGGGAAGCTGTAGCCTGAAACATGCTCCAATTGGAGCTGCTTTCCGGTCACTTCACGCAGCCAGCGCGGAATTTTCACGGTACCGATATCATCGGACTGGCGGTGATGGGTACAGGCTTCAGCAATCAGCACACGATCTCCGTCTTTCAGCTTCTCGATCGCTCGGGCTCCTCTGACAAGTTCGTTTAAATCCCCTTTGTGACGAGCAAACAAAATGGAAAACGACGTAAGCGGTACGTCTTTCGGTGTGTCGGCGGCGACCTTGGAGAAAGCCTGCGAGTCCGTAATGACAAGGCGTGGCTTTACAGCCAGTCGGTTCAGTGCAGCCTGGAGCTGATCTTCCTGGGTAACGACAGCGATGGCATTACTGTCCAATACATCGCGGAGCGTCTGCTGCTGCGGCAGGATGAGCCTGCCTTTGGGGGCGGCACTGTCAATCGGAACGACGAGAACGACGACATCCCCTGGAGAAATTAAATCGCCTACGATCCGGAACCGGTCGTCTTCCTGAGGGAGGGCGTCTATGATCGCTTGCTTCAGCTCCTTGATCCCGGTTCGCTGTGTTGCGCTGAACGGTATGAAATCCAGCCCAAGTCTTGCCTCGGCTTCCGCCTGAGCCGCTGCTGCATCCGCCCGGGCATCGCTTTTGTTCAGCACGCCTACGACCGGAATTTTCCGATCGTACAGCTCCGCCAGCAGCTCCTCGTAAAACGGATCAACACCAGCGGTTGCGTCAATCACGAGCAGAGCGAGGTCGGTTCGGTCGATTAGTTCCCGCGTTTTTTGCTTCCGAAGCTCGCCGAGCATCCCCTCGTCATCCAGTCCGGCCGTATCGATCAGGACCACAGGTCCTATCGGCAGCATCTCCATCGCCTTATACACCGGATCTGTCGTCGTTCCCCGAATGGGGGAAACCACGGAAATCTCCTGGCCTGTAATCGCATTCACAACACTAGATTTGCCAACATTGCTTCGTCCGAACACTGTAATGTGTGTCCGTTCACCCCGCGGTGTGGCGTTTAGACTCATTTGCCTCTTCCTCCCTAAATAGTTTTGGAATACCCGGCATAATCACTTGCCAGCGATGCGGCATCTTCTATCGTTTACCCGAGTCTATATGTGAAATTCTCCCATGGTTTGCAGCGATTCGAGTTCCAAAAAATGCCTTGGCACCCTTCTCCTCCATGGTAAAAAAAGCAAAATTTCTATTCCGTAAAGAAAGTCATAAATAACGGTAGTTCTAAAGAAAAAGAATGGTCCATAAGCTATTGGTAAAGGGAGGGGTACATGCCATGGTCGAACAAAATAAAGGGAAACATCAGGAGCTGCATCTGCTGCATCGAAAGCTGCTGGATATCACGGGAGTTCTCAACGTAGAGAGCTTTGACAGCGAGGAATTCCTGCTGCAGACCGAGCTGGGGCATTTGACGATACGCGGTCAAAATTTACATATTAAAAACCTAAACCTGGAGCAAGGGCTAGTCAGCATTGAAGGTCTGGTGAACTCGCTGTCTTATTTGGATCCGGGCTCTCAGACTTCCGGCAAGGGATTGCTCGGCAAACTGTTCCGATGAATTTACATGTTCAGTGGGTGACCCTTTTGTGGATGCTGGCATCCGGGGGGATTATGGGGATCACCTTTGACAGCTATCGTGTCGTCTCGGGACAGCTCCGGTTTCCCCGCTGGAGTGTTCATGCGCTCGACCTGGTGTATTGGGTGGCCGCTTCCTTGTTTGTATTTCGAGCGTTGTATCACAGCAACCAAGGGGAACTAAGGTTCTATGTATTTCTTGGTCTTTTTATAGGTATTTGGATTTATTTTTTGTTCCTCAGTGCCATAACTGAGCGTTTTGTGTTAATGTTAATGAGGATAGGTAAGCGGTTTTATCGCTTCCTTGTGCGGATTATTGAGCTGTTTGTAATCGCTCCGGCGATTTGGCTACTTAAAGGATTCCGCATCCTGCTTGGGTTTATCTGGATTATCCTCATGTTTATGGCTAAACTTACATTGACTCCATTGTGGAGATCTTTATTGTGGGTACTACGACCTATCTCGAAACGTCTCCGTATTCCAGAAGGACTGGACAAGACTAGACAGTGGGCAATCATGTGGTGGAAACGTCTACTAAATAAAAATGATTGATGGGAGGTGCCTCGGTGCGGGCAGTGAAGACAAATTCGAATCTACCTAACCCAAAGAATCAGACTTCAAACAGCTCAGTCGGGGCACGCAGACGTCTTCGGATTTGGATGGGCTTTATGATTCTGTTTCTAGGTTGGGCAAGCTATACGTTTATCTCTCAATCCGGAGAGATCAGCAAGAAATCGCACCAGCTTGCAGAGCGGCAGGCTGCCAAAGCAACCAGCGAGCAGGCGGTTGGCCAATTGAAATATGAATTGAACCGTCTGAAGGACCCAGAATATATTGGACAAATTGCCATGAAAAAATATGGGTTATACAGACCGGGCGAAATCCCTGTGCGGATATCCCAGCCCGAAGCTGGAAATGACTGAAGTTTGCGGGATATACGTCTGTTGACCTTGTTTGAGTCATTGGGTATAATCAAATCACCGCAGTCAAGATTTCGAGGCCTGGCTGTATATTTTTAAGGGAGGATCATTTTATTTTATGGCAATTGAAGTGGGCACCAAGTTAGAAGGTAAAGTGACAGGCATCACGCATTTCGGAGCATTTGTGGATCTGTCAGGAGGTGTCACGGGTCTCGTTCACATCTCGGAGATCGCCGACAACTACGTTAAGGATGTCAACGATCATCTGAAGATTGGCGATATGGTTACCGTGAAGGTAATTAACGTGGATAAGGACGGAAAGATCGGACTTTCCATCAAACAGGCTGTCGATAAGCCGGTTGAGGCTAGACCGCCTCGCGCACCGAGATCGGATCGGCCAGGCGGAAGAGATGGAGACCGTCCAGGTGGTGGATTTAACCGGGATCGTGGAGGACGTTCCTTCAAGCCCCCAGCCAACAAAGCTTCCTTTGAGGATAAGGTTTCACGCTTCCTTAAGGATAGTGAAGAGCGCATTTCTTCACTAAAGAAGAATACGGAGGGCAAACGCGGCGGACGCGGAGCCAAACGAATGTAATCTCCCATTACCAATAATTCAACAACACCGTAGGCGAACTACTCGCCTACGGTTTTTTGTGTTGTTTCGAGCATAAATTTTTTGTTTGTTCCAGCACAGCGGCTTTTGTCGCCTCTTTTTCTTTTGCCGACAGGTTATTACGCGTTTTTACGGAAACTTGGCCTAAATGGCTGGAATTCATTTACAACATCTGTCGTCGCCAAGGCGAACATTCGCACGCATCAGCATTTGTTTAGCTATGGCAGGCCTGCATTCGCGGAGTTTCGTAAAGCCCTCTCAATTTGTCGGAAATTTCTTTGGCACGTGCTCCGGCATCTGACAAACTTTCCAAACAAGGCTCCCTATAATGGGACATACCTTACAAATTTGGAAAAGGTGGTGCCAGAATGTTGGAGAAGTGGAATCTCACCCTGTTTCCGGGGCTGAAAAAGGCAAAGCTGTGGGATAAGGAGACTTGGCGAAGCCAAATGGCCGAGCTGCCGTTTTTTAGACGTGTAAGCGGACTGCTGTCTGCGAACAAATGGAACGGACTTTTATTCATAATGAGCTTTTTGCTGGGGAAGGCGACGATTCTGGACGAGCTGGCTCCTTTTGCGGTCGCTTTCTTTGCAGTGATCATGTTTTTGCGACGGGATATGGCGGTAATTGCGGGGACGATGATGATTTCGGGGGCCATGTTTACTCCTGGGGCGGGATCACATGCGGCTGTAATTGCCGTGGAACTGCTTATTTTTTATTTGCTCCTGAAAGGGCTCGAGTCATTCGAGCGGTCGGAGATCTCCTATGCCCCGCTGATGGTATTCACCAGCACCTTCTTCGTCGGTTTGTTCGGCGCTGTGATCGGCCCTTCCCTCACTTGGTATGCGCTCACGATGTCGGTGATGGACGCGCTGCTCAGCTTCGTACTCACCCTCGTCTTCATTCAGGCGGTTCCGATCATTACTTATCGCAAAAAACACCACCAGCTACGTGGTGAAGAGATATTGTGCCTCGTCATATTGCTTGCTTCGGTCATGACCGGTACGGTCGGGTGGGAAATTTCCGGATTATCGGCCGAGCACGTGCTCTCCAGATATTTAATTCTCCTATTTGCCCTTGTCGGTGGGGCGCCGCTCGGAGCTTCGGTCGGTGTCATTACCGGTCTCATCCTCAGCTTGGCCGACACGGCTGCGTTGTATCAGATGAGTCTGCTGGCTTTCTCGGGCATGCTTGCCGGGATGCTAAAGGAAGGCCGAAAATGGGCCGTCGGGTTCGGGATGCTGCTCGGGTCCTCTATTTTATCGATCTATATCGCCGGTCCGGCGGACGTCATGTCCTCCACTTGGGAGAGCTGCGCTGCGGTACTGCTCTTTTTGCTAACGCCTAAACGTGCCTTAAACGTCATTGCCAAATATGTGCCCGGAACGCAGGAACACGCCAAAACCCAGCATGAATACGCCAAACGGGTGCGAGACATTACGGCAGATCGGGTGGCGCAGTTCTCCCAAGTCTTCAAGCAGCTGTCCAAGAGCTTTGGACAGGTGTCCAGCTCCGGTGAAATGGCTAAGCGTGGGGAAGAGATCGACCACTTTATGAATGCCGTCACGGAGGGGGCCTGTGCCACCTGCTTCCGCCGCCATACGTGTTGGGAAGGCAAATTCTATCAGACTTATAAGCTGATGACCGAGATGATGACCACGATAGAAGAGAAGCCCGAAATCACAGCTGCTGAGCTGCCCGCCCGGTGGAGCAAGCATTGTAACAAGACGGAGCAGGTGCTCGAAGTGATGAAGCGTGAATATGAACTCTACCAACATGATATGCACTGGAAACGGCAAATATACGATAGCAGGCAGCTTGTGGCGGAGCAGCTGTCCGGCGTATCGCAGGTGATGGAGGATCTGGCGAAGGAGATTCAACGCGAAGGACAAGCCATGTACAAGCAGGAGGAACAAATTCGCGAGGCGCTGGAAAAAATGGGTCTGTCCATCCACAGCATTGATATCGTCAGTCTGGATCATGGCAACGTGGAGATCGAAATCGTGCATGCGTACACCCGGGGCTTCGACGAGTGCCGCAAAATTATCGCTCCGCTCCTGTCCGACATCATCGGCGAGCATATCGCTGTGATCCAAGAAACGATGCACGGGGGAAAAGAGGGCCTCGCGACCGTGACGTTCGGCTCCGCCAAAACGTATGAAATCAGCACCGGGGTCGCCGGGACGGCCAAAGGCGGCGACTTGACCTCCGGCGACAGCTTTAGCGCCAAGGAGCTGGGCAATGGAAAATATGCTGTAGCGATTAGCGACGGCATGGGCAACGGCGAGCGGGCAATGCTTGAGAGCAGTACCGCGTTGAACATTTTGGAGCAGCTGCTGCAATCCGGGATGGAGGAGACGCTGGCGATCAAATCCGTGAACTCCGTTCTGATGCTGCGCTCGCCGGATGAAGTGTACGCCACGGTCGATATGGCGCTGATTGATGAATATACGGCGCGGACGACGTTCATGAAGATCGGTTCCTCCCCAAGCTTTATCAAGCGCGGCAATGAGGTAATCCCGGTATCGGCCAGTAATTTGCCCATCGGAATTATTCAAGATATCGAGGTCGATCTGGTGACCGTGCAGCTGTACCCTGGCGACACGCTGATTATGATGACCGATGGTGTATATGATGCGCCAGGCCCGGCCGTGAACAAGGAGCTGTGGATCAAGCGGCTGATTCAGGAGACTCAAGCCGATGATCCGCAGGAAATCGCCGACTGTCTGCTGGAATCGGTCATTCGCTATCAGAAAAATGTGATCCATGACGACATGACTGTGGTCGTGGCGAACGTTGACCATCTGCGACCGCAGTGGTCTACGCTGAACATTCCCGGAATCAGCCGGTTGGAACGGCCGCGTACGGTAAGTTAGGGAAAGAACTTGGGGTGGGCTGGAGCACCTCAGGTTCTTTTTTTTCACCGTGTGAGGAGTAAGGCAAACTTCGCCCGAATTCACAAAAAATAAAATATTGAGGGAAAGTTTCTATTTACAGATCCCCCCTACTTCCGTATAATGGGAAAACATAAATATAGTATAGTTTGCCTATCGGAATTATCGATAATTAAATTGGTTGTGCAAACAAACTATATCCGGCGCGGCATCATCACGTATACACACCCAGAGCCGATCATCAGCCTACTAAGCAGACGATAGGAGTGAAAGGCGTGAAGAAGATGGAGAAGAAAGGAATCACTATACTTACCGCAGTTGTATTGCTGAGCTCATTGGTGCTATCCGCCTGCACAGATGATGGCAAGAACAGCGCGAACCAAGGGACGAAGCCGGCTGCGGTCACTACGAATAGCGGTGGAACGTCGGCAGAGGGAAGTACCCAGCAAACTGCGGGCCTTACGGGGCTGGTTACCGCCAGCGATTTATCCAAACTGCCGGACGTAGCCAAGAAAAGAACCGATACGATCATCGTTGGGCTTACCGATCCGAGCGGTGCGTTTACTCCGTATTTTCATCAAAGTGGCTACGATGGCAACGTATCCTCCCTCTTGTTTACCCCGCTCGTAACGGTGGACGACAAGGGTTTGCCGGTAGCGGGGCTGGCGGAGAAGTGGGAAATTTCGAGCGATCAGCTGACTTATACGTTTCATCTGCGGAAGGATTTGAAGTTTAGCGACGGCTCGCCGCTCACGGCCGACGACGTAGCGTTCACCTGGACGCTGCTGCATGACAAAGCCTATGACGGGGACGCGCAAATTCCTACGTTACATATTCAGGGTGGAGAGGACTACAAGGCGGGCAAAGCCGACCATATTACGGGCATTACCATCAAGGACCCGCAGACCATATCGGTGAAGCTTGAGGAGCCTAACGCAACCGCACTGGTCATCCTCGGCGGGGATGTGCTGTCGAAAGCCTATTACGGCAAGGATTACAAGTTCGGGCAGCTCGATTACATTAAGAAGCTTCATGAGAAGCCGGTCGGCAACGGTCCGTATGTGCTGGAGAAATTCATCCCCGGCCAGGAAGTGCGGTATGTTGCGAACGAGCATTATTTTGCCGGAAAACCGAAGACGGAGCACTTCATTTATAAAACCTCCGAAGGGGATACATGGCAGTATCTGGAGACCGGTGAGGTCGATTATGCTTCCTTCAGTGCAACGCAGGAGAATATCGATAAGTTGAAGAGTATGGGTTTCATCAATATTTTGCCATACACCCCTAGCACGTACGGCTATCTCCAATTGAATCTTGAACATGAGTTATTGAAAGACAAGCAAGTGAGACAGGCGCTCACCTACGGTTTGGATCGTAAAAGCATTTATGTCGATGCCAACCAAGGGGCCGGGCAGGTCGCCAATATACCGGCGTCTCCGATTTCCTGGGCTTACACCGAGGATGGCATTAACTCCTATGACTATAATCCGGATAAAGCGAATGAGCTGCTGGACAAAGCCGGCTGGACTAAAGGCGCTGATGGCATTCGCGAGAAAGACGGTAAAAAGCTGACGATTCATTTCCTCGGCTCCAAAAATGCCCAGATTGATATCTTTATCGCGGTGGCCAAAGAGAACTTCAGTGCGATCGGCGTGGACTTCCAGCCTGAGGTGTTTGCCGATTTCAATGCGCTGGTATCGAAGGTAGAAGGCGGAGATTATGATATCGCGTCCTTCTCGACCCCGATGTTGACCGATCCGTCTGACGGCGTCCTTCAATTCGTTGACGGAGAAATCAAGGGGTATGACAACCCCAAAGTAAAAGAGCTGTACAACAAGGCGCTTGCCACGACCGACATTGAGCAGCGTAAGACGGCATACAAGGAGCTGTTCCAGTTGCTGAACGACGAGCTACCGGTTATTTTCACGAGCTATAAGAAAACGGTATATGCCTACAACGGTCGGATCGAGAACCTTACTGTCAGTCCGTTTACAGGGCTATCCTCCAGCCTGCCAAATTGGTCTTTGAAGTAAAAAATAGCCGTTCCTCTCTCTCACCTTGAGAGCAGGGGACGGCTTTTATAAGGAGCCGGTCATGAGCACTTATATCACGAAAAGATTGATTTATATGGCGGCCATTCTGGTAGCCGCCTCACTGCTCATCTTTTGCTTGTACGCGCTGACGCCGGGCGATTTCATCAGCGGCAACATCAAGCTGTCCCCGGAGCGGAAAGCGGAGCTGAGAGAGATTTATGGGCTGAACAAGCCAGTGCTAGAGCGATACGTCACTTGGGTAAACCATGCGCTTCACGGGGATTTCGGCTACTCGCTAGCTCAACAGAAGCCTGTTTTGGGGCTATTTAACGATTACATATGGAACTCCTTCCTGCTGGCGGCTGTCTCCACCTTTCTGACGTGGTTTATTGCGGTCATAGTCGGGGTTATCTCGGCTTATAAGCAGTACTCGTGGTTCGATACACTGGTGTTGGTCTTCGTGTTTGCGGCGATGTCATTGCCGTCCTTTTTCATCGGCCTGTTCTTGATCAAAATTTTGGCGGTGGACTTAAAGTGGCTCCCTCCTGGCGGGATGATTACCACGGGCAGCAATGCAACGGGATGGGCCTATATCCGTGAAGTTGTGCATCATATGACCCTTCCGGTTATCGTCATGACGATTCTTGGGGTCGGATCGCTTACGCGATATTTCCGCACGAATATGATTGACGTCATTAAACAGGATTACATCCGCACCGCCAAAGCCAAGGGGCTAAAGGAGGGCAAAATTTTGTTCTCCCATGCGCTGCGAAATGCGCTGTTGCCGGCCATTACGCTAGTGGGATTCGAACTGCCCGCCTTGTTTGGCGGCTCGCTCATCATTGAGAAAATATTTAACTGGCCGGGCATCGGTCAGCTATATATGACCTCTTTTTCGGTGAGAGATTACCCGCTCTTGATGGGATTTACGATGCTTATTGCCATTTTGACCGTGATCGGGACGTTGTTGTCCGACTTACTTTACACACTTGCCGATCCACGTGTCCGGCTGCATTAGGGGGTTAGAGAAATGTCATCCATATCTGGGAGCTTGACGGAGATGAAGAAAACGTCTAAACCGGCTGCAAAGCCATCGCTTTGGACGCAATCCTTCCGGCTGCTGCTCAAAAATAAGCTGGCCATGTTCGGGCTGATCGTCGTGCTGTTTATGTTCGTGGCCTGCTTTATCGGTCCGATCTTTTCGCCTTACGCGGATAACAAAATCAATATGGCTCAGATGAATAGAGCCCCAAGCCTGCAACACTGGCTTGGGACCGACAAGCTGGGCAGGGATGTGCTGACCCGAGTTTTACAGGCGGGGCGGATCTCTTTGACTGTGGGGCTAGCGTCCATGGTGCTGTCTGTGTTTCTCGGCACTTTGCTTGGTGCAATCGCTGGCTATTACCGCGGGATCGTCGATCAAGTCATTATGCGGCTCGCTGATCTGCTGCTTACGATTCCGGGTTTACCGCTGCTGTTTATTTTCGGGGCGCTGCTGTCCGAATGGAAGGTACCGACGGAGTACCGCATGTACATCGTGATGCTGATGTTAAGCCTTGTGAATTGGCCGGGACTTGCCAGGATGATCCGTGGGCAGATGCTGAGCCTTCGTGAGAGAGAGTTTATGCAGGCCGCGGTCGTGCTTGGCCTCCGGGATAGACGTAAGCTGCTTCACCATCTTCTGCCGAATCTAACCCCGCTCATTATCGTGATCGCCACACTAAACATCGGCGGCGCGATCCTCAGCGAATCGGTGCTTAGCTTCTTCGGTCTGGGCGTTATGCCACCGACGCCGACCTGGGGCAACATGATCGACGCAGCCAACAATATGATCGATTTCCAGCAGCATCCTTGGCTGTGGATTCCGCCGGGCATATCGATATTTGCGACCGTCATAGCGATCAATTTATTTGGCGACGGGCTGCGTGATGTGCTGGATCCGAAAACGAAGAGGTAGGTGAACCGGATGTCCACTTTGCTTGATATTGAGCAATTGAGTACTTATTTTCAAACTGAGGAAGGCGTTATTAAGGCGGTCGATGATGTCAGTTTACGAATACTTCAGGGGGAGACCGTTTGTATTGTCGGCGAGTCCGGCTGCGGGAAAAGCGTGACCGCGCTGTCCGTCATGGGGTTGCTGGAGGGGGTTTCCGGCACTCAAGTCGGAGGGCAGATCAAATTTGGCGATTCGGACCTGCTTAAGCTGGGAAAGCATGAGCTCAGGACGATACGTGGTCATGAGATTGCCATGATTTTTCAGGAGCCGATGTCTTCTTTAAACCCGGTGCTTACGATCGGGGAACAGATGATTGAACCGATGCTGGAGCATTTGAAGCTGGGTAAAAAAGCGGCCCGGCAGCGCGCGGTAGATCTGATTGCGCAGGTCGGTATTTCCAGGCCTGAGCAGATCATGACTAGCTATCCGCACGAGCTGAGCGGTGGCATGCTCCAGCGGGTGATGATCGCCATGGCGATCTCCTGCAATCCGAAGCTGCTCATCGCCGATGAGCCGACAACCGCACTCGATGTAACGATCCAGGCGCAAATCCTTGATATGCTGCGGCAGATTAAGGCGGAATCGGACATGTCGATTTTGCTGATCACCCATGATTTGGGTGTTGTCGCCGAGATGGCTGATTACGTCGTCGTCATGTACGCAGGTAAGGTCGTTGAAGAGGGCGAGGTCACTCAGCTATTTGAGCACCCCAAGCATCCGTACACGCAGGGCCTTCTTAAATCGAAGCCGGTACTTAATCAGCGGCAAGACGAGCTTTATTCCATTCCCGGTCAGGTTCCGAATTTGCTGGAGCTGCGGGAATCGTGTTATTTTCATGACCGTTGTGAGCATTGTATGGGGGTTTGCCGGGTGAAAGAGCCTGTGCTGAAGAAAATCGGGGACAACCAAAAGGTCGCCTGCTGGTTATATGAGGAGGGAGTTTCCCATGACTGAGCCGCTTTTGGAAGTGCGCCACCTGAAAAAGTATTTTCCGATCAAGTCGGGGCTGCTGCAGCGGACGACCGGACAGATCAAGGCGGTTGACGATATTAATCTTAAAATTATGCCGGGGGATACGTTCGGCCTGGTCGGAGAATCGGGAAGCGGCAAGAGTACGGTAGGGCGTACGATTGTCAGATTGACCGACAAGACGGAGGGTGAAGTTCTTTTTAAAGGAACCGATCTGTATAAGGTGCAGGGTGAGGATTTGCGCAAGCTGCGTCCGCGCATTCAGATGATTTTTCAGGATCCGTACGGTTCCCTGAATCCGCGCATTCGGGTAGGTGACGCGATCGGGGAAGCGCTGCTGGATCACGGGCTGGCCGCCAAAGAAGAAATCCGGGAGCGGGTGCTTGAGGTGCTAGGGGCCTGCGGCTTGTCTTCCTATCATATCGACCGGTATCCGCACGAGTTTTCAGGGGGCCAACGCCAAAGGATCGGCATCGCTCGCGCGCTCATCTTAAACCCTGAGCTAATGATTGCCGACGAGCCTGTTTCGGCGCTGGATGTATCGATCCAGGCACAGATCATTAACCTGTTCCGCAAGCTGCAGGAGACGCAGGGATTGACGTACTTATTTATTTCCCACGATCTGAGTGTGGTGGAGCATTTGTGCTCTCAGGTCGGCGTCATGTATTTGGGCGGTATGGTCGAAATGGCCTCGAGGGATGAGTTGTTTCTTCATCCGCTGCACCCTTATACGAAAGCGCTGCTGTCTGCCGTTCCCGTGCCGATTCCCCGCCTGAAGCGGGAGAGGATTATATTAAAGGGCGATATTCCTAGTCCGGCCAATCCTCCTTCCGGCTGCAAGTTTCATACGAGATGTCCCTTCGCTACAGCAGAGTGCCGGGAAAAGATTCCGGAGTTTCGCGATGCGGGTGGAGGTCATTTTGTCGCCTGCCACCTGGTGGTGCAATAATCATATCCATAGAGTTCACAAGTTTAGATTTGGAGCACTCGGCTTGATAGCCGGGGTTTGCTCCATTTCTTGGTTTTCTGTCCTTGTTTTCTAGGTGAGTTTGAAGTCTCTCTTAAGTGGAAATGATAGAGAAGAGAGAATGACGGAATTATACCTAGTGAAAGGCGGGATCGAAAAATGAAGCAAATTATGCTGATTACCGACGGATGCTCGAATATGGGGGAAAGTCCGGTCATGGCGGCGGCGCTGGCCCGGCAGGAGGGCATAGTCGTCAATGTGATAGGGATCGTTGATTACGGTACGATTGGCGAGCTCGGCGGACTCGAAATTGCTGAAATCGCCAAGGCCGGAGGCGGCATGAGCCGCATTGCCGGCACGGAAAATTTAGCGCAGACGATGCAGATGATGACCCGAAAGACGGTCGTGCAGACGATCCAGCAGGCGGTTCATAAAGAAATTAAACAAATTCTTGGGGAGCAATCGGTAGGCGATCTGCCGCCGGATACGCGTTCCCAGGTCGTCGAGGTTATTGATGAGCTAACCGAGACGAGTCCGCTGCAGGTGGCGCTATTAATCGATGCGAGCGCCAGCATGAAGCCGAAGCTGCGTGCCGTGGAGGAGGCCATCCGTGACATGATGCTGAGCCTTGGGTCCAGAAAAGGCGAGAGCCGGCTTGCTGTATTTCATTTTCCAGGTGCGCACAGCGGGGAGGATGCTGTCCTGGATGTAGATTGGACGAACGATTTGGGGACGGCCCGGTCGATCTTTCAACGTCTTGTGATGCGCGGAGCTACGCCTACGGGTCCTGCTATCCTGAGGGTGATGGAATTCATGCGATATGGTACACTGAATGGACATGGAAAGTCTTGGCGTGAGGAGACGGATGGAAGAGATGGGATTCTCGGAGACTACGTCGTCTAAACTGAGCCTGCCGCATGGAACTCGGATCAGAGGACGTTGGAACGGTAAGCGTTATATCATCCAGCGTCTGCTGGGTAAAGGAGCTAACGGGGTCGTATACCTGGTGAAGCATGAGCAGAACAGCAAATTGTACGCGCTTAAGCTGGGGTTCGACACGCTTGATATACAATCGGAAATCAATGTACTGAAAGCGCTGCAGAGCCAAGGGAGGCGTCGCAGCGAGGGGCAAAGGAGCCCCGCATATCTTATCGAGGTGGATGATTTCACGTATCATGGCAGGGATATACCCTTTTACGTGATGCGTTATGTACAGGGGGAGCCGCTAAGAGCCTTTTTGGTGCGGCGGGGCAGCCGATGGCTTGATGTGGTTGGCTATCCACTATTACAGCAGCTGCAACGTTTGCACGAATCTGGATGGGTGTTCGGCGATTTGAAGCCGGAAAATGTCATCGTATCCTCCTATGGCGAGGTAGAGTTGATCGATTATGGAGGCGTCAGTGGAATCGGAAGGAGCGTCAAGCAGTTTACGGAATGGTATGACCGGGGCTTCTGGGATGCCGGGAGCCGCACCGCGGACCCGGCATACGATTGGTTCTCTTTTGCAGCGGTATGCATTCATCTGCTTGCAGAGGAGCCGCTTCGAAGAGCGGCGACCCAGCTGCCGCAAATGCGCAGCCGGAATGACCTCATAGGAATTGTCCGCACCGTACCAGAGCTGGGACCTTACCGGGAGTGGCTGCTTAGAGCGCTTAATGGCGATTTTCACGATACGACGGAGGCCTGTAGGCTTTGGAAGGAGCTTGTATCGGATCGACTGACGCCTAAGCGAAAATCGAGACCCTCCACACCCCGCTGGATGGTGGGGGCATTTGCCGTGTCTATAACGCTGCTGGTTTGTGCTCTATATTTGATTTTGCGTTTTTGAACCAAGGGAAAGTACAATATATGTGATTTGAAAAAAGTATGTTTTGGAGAAGAAAAGGCCAATGAGAGAACTCATCATGCATCGTTTGGTGGAGCTCGTCCGTCGTACCGGCGCAGAGCAACGTCTTTGGTCCCCTGGGGACAGTATTGTCGTCGCCGTATCCGGAGGGCCCGATTCCACAGCCCTTTTGCATATAATGAAGGAAATTGCTGCGGACGGGGAGCTTGGACTAAAGCTGATATGTGCGCATGTCAACCATCGTTTGCGCGGCGGCGAATCGGAAAGGGATGCGGAGTTTGTCCGTGATTTGGCGCAGCAGCTAGGCATTCCCTTTGAGCTCGGTGACGTTGATGTGCCAGCTTATATGAAGGAAACCGGGAAAGGCATGGAGCTCGCGGCGCGGGAGAAAAGGTACGAATTTCTGCACCAGGTTGCGAGTAAGCACGGGGCTGTCTCGATTGCGCTAGCCCATCATGCCGACGATCAGGCCGAGACGGTCATTATGCGATTGCTGCGTGGGAGTGGTCCTTCCGGGCTTGCCGGCATTAAGATGAAGCGTAGTGAAAAAAATGTGGAACTTATCCGCCCTCTGCTTCGTATATACAAGGCGGAATTAGTGCAGGCATGTCAGGAATCCGGCATCGCCTATGTGGTCGATAGCAGCAACGAGTCGACCGCATATGCACGGAATTCGGTGCGGCTGGATGTATTGCCCTTTTTGGGGCAATATAATAGACAGCTTCCGGAATCACTCAATCGATTGGCCGAACTGATTGCTGCTGAGGACGATTATTTGCAGCAGGAGGCGTCTAAAGCGTATGCTAGGGTTGTCTACCTGGATAAGGGGAGTCCGGCGTTTAAAACGGCCTCTTTCGCCTCTTTACATGTTGCTTTACAACGGAGGTTGATTAAACTAATATTAAATTATCTGCCTCTACGTACGGAAGAAAACGATTTTGTCAAGGTAGAAGCGATACGTCAGGGTGCGGTTCAAGACCAGCCGACGACATGGAGCCTGGATCTTGGCAGCGGAGGACGCTGTTTGCGCGAGTACGATACGATCCGGTTCGTCCCGGCCATGGCGGAAAGTCAGATTCCTTACTATACATATTTAGTGGAACGTTTTCCGGCGGAAGTGTCTATTGCGGGCACCGGCCGAAGCTTGCGGTTGACTCGTTTGGAGTCCGGTAAAGAGCTCGTAAAAGTAAAGGCAGAGGGCAATCAAGAGGCATATTTTAATGCGGATGAGCTGATCTATCCGCTTACAGTACGTTCCCGGCTTCCCGGGGACGTGATGAAAGTGATGGGACTAAACGGCAGCAAAAAGGTAAAAGATATTTTCATTGATGCGAAAATACCTCCATCCGAGCGCTCCTGTATCCCGATGGTGACGGATGCTCATGGCCGGATATTATGGATCCCCGGTGTTCGCCGGTCGGCCATTGCGGCAGTGAATCCGCAAACGACTTCAGTTGTGCACATGGTTATGGTTTAACAAACGAGCCATTGCTTCATTAAAGGTTTATCGAAAGACTGGCATTCATAGTATAACGTAGGAGGTCTATTTATTTTGCAAAACGATATTCAGGAAATTCTGATCACTCGGGAACAAATTCAGGAGAAGGTTGCAGAGCTAGGAAAACAGCTTAGCAAGGAGTACGAAGGTCGTAATCCGTTAGTAATCTGCATCCTTAAAGGCGCTTTTATTTTTATGGCAGATTTGGTTAAAGAGATTACTGTACCGATGGAGCTTGATTTTATGGCGGTATCCAGCTATGGAGCTTCCACTCGCTCATCCGGTGAAGTGAAGATTATCAAGGATTTGGATACCTCCGTCGAGGGACGCGATATCCTGATCGTGGAGGATATTATTGATAGCGGGCTAACGCTCAGCTACTTGGTTGATGTACTGGAACGGCGGAAAGTAAAATCCATTAAAATCGTCACGCTGTTTGACAAACCAGCACGGCGCACGGTTAAATTGGAAGCCGATTTATCGGGATTTATCCTGCCGGACGCTTTCGTCGTCGGATATGGGCTGGACTATGCCGAGAAATACCGCAACCTCCCATACATCGGAGTATTAAAGCCTGAAATCTACACCAGCTAATTTCGTCGGCCAAGGGCCGAGTAACTGCCCGCAGACTGTTTTTTTGAAATGCTGTGAGCGGCTATGGTAAAATAACTTAAGGTTTTCGAGAGGAGGTAGGGGATGAATCGGTTCATCCGGAATTCTGGTTTTTATTTAATACTTTTCTTAGTCGTGGTGGGCATTGTCCAATTCCTCAACGGCGGACAAGAAGCAACCGTCACCCCTAGTTATACTGAATTGCGTCAGCAATTGAAGAATAACAACGTTGCTGAAGTTACCGGTAAATTTGACGGTTACGCCTATCTGGTAACCGGTAAGTATAGAGAAATCGTCGGGGACAGCAAGACGAAGAGCTTCTCTCTCTATATTCCTTATGATCCTAACGCGTTGAAGGAAATTACGGATTTGAGCGAGAAGAACGGCTTTGATGTTACTTGGAAGAAAATGCCGGGAGAGAGTATTTGGCTTACCTTCCTGACATCGATCGTACCACTCGCGATCATGTTCATTCTATTCTTCTTCCTGTTTAATCAAGCTCAGGGCGGCGGCGGCAAAGTGATGAACTTTGGGAAAAGCCGGGCTCGTCTCTATAATGAAGAGAAGAAGAAGGTTACCTTTGAGGACGTGGCAGGTGCCGACGAAGAGAAGCAAGAGCTTGTCGAAGTCGTTGAATTTTTGAAGGATCCACGGAAGTTCTCCGCGGTTGGTGCACGGATTCCGAAAGGTGTCTTGCTCGTAGGCCCTCCGGGTACCGGTAAAACATTGCTCGCCCGTGCGGTAGCAGGGGAAGCCGGAGTTCCTTTCTTCAGCATTTCCGGTTCCGATTTCGTGGAAATGTTCGTCGGGGTCGGTGCATCCCGGGTTCGTGATTTGTTCGAAAATGCGAAGAAGAATGCACCATGTATCATCTTTATCGATGAAATTGACGCTGTTGGTCGTCAGCGCGGCGCCGGTCTGGGCGGCGGTCATGACGAACGCGAACAGACGCTGAACCAGTTGCTCGTTGAAATGGACGGTTTCGGCGGAAACGAAGGTATTATCATTGTTGCGGCAACGAACCGCGCCGATATTCTTGACCCGGCGTTGCTGCGTCCGGGACGTTTCGACCGTCAGATTACGGTAGACCGTCCGGATGTTAAAGGCCGCGAAGCGGTACTTAGAGTACATGCGCGCAATAAGCCGTTAACGAAAGATGTACGTTTGGATGTTATCGCAAAACGCACGACCGGGTTTACCGGTGCCGATCTGGAGAACTTGCTGAACGAGGCTGCACTCCTTGCGGCGCGGCGGAACCGTAAAGATATTTCGATGCGTGAAGTGGATGAGGCGATTGACCGCGTCATTGTTGGTACTGAGAAACGCAGCCGCGTAATCAGTGAACGCGAGAAACGGATTGTTGCTTTCCACGAAGCGGGTCATACGATCGTAGGTTATTTCCTGGAACACGCAGATATGGTGCACAAAGTAACGATTATCCCTCGCGGACGTGCTGGCGGTTACGTTATCATGCTGCCGAAGGAAGACCGCATGCTCGTAACGAAGAACGAGCTGCTTGATAAAGTTACCGGGTTGCTAGGGGGCCGGGTTTCCGAAGAACTGTTCATCGGCGAGATCGGTACCGGGGCGTATAGCGACTTCCAGCAAGCGACGAGTATCGTGCGCAGCATGATCGTCGAATACGGGATGAGTGAAAAACTCGGACCGATGCAGTTTGGTACTTCGCAGGGTCAAGTATTCTTGGGCCGCGATATTGGCCATGAGCAGAACTACAGCGATCAGATCGCTTACGAAATCGATCAGGAAATGCAGCGTTTCATCAACGAATCGTATGAACGATGCAGAAAGCTGTTGACCGAGCACTCCAAAGAGGTTCATCTCATCGCCGAAACACTGCTTGAGGTTGAAACACTTGAGCTTGATCAAATCAAGCGGCTGATTGAAACCGGCAAGCTTAACGGAGATGACGATGCCAAAGGTGGCAGCGGCTCCTCAGAGCCTAGCGAGCCGACTATTGATAACATTGGAGACGTTCGCGTTCGCATTCAAGGGAAGACTGAAGATCCGGCTCCTACTGGAGCTGTCGGTGATATCCCGAACGATGTTCCGGAAGGAACAGCTAGCGACAAAACGAATGATCCTGTGGTCGATGCGCCGGAAGGCACTGTCAACACTGCCCCTGGTCAATCAGACCCTGAGGATCCTGATAAAGGACCAAGTAACGGCGGTAATACGCCAACGGTTTAAAACCCAATCAAGGCACAAAGCATCCGGGAAACGAATAGGTTTCCCGGATTTTTTTCGTTTTGTGCAGATTATGACAAGTCACGCCCACCTTTCGGTGAGCCTTTCGGCGCCCCTCTTTTTAAACTAACTGCACTTTGTACAGCTATTTTGCCCCTTTTTCCGGAATGGGAGAGGTTAGTTGCAGAAAGTACATTTAAATGAGCTTACTAGTCGGATTAACGAGAAAACCAGTGCTTTTAAATGTATAAAATGCAACTAATACTAAAAAACACCAAGTATTTTCTAAATTAGATGCACTTTTTCCACTTAAATCCCGACCACGAGCGCGTACTGTGGTTTATCGAATTGCGTATGCAACAAAGTCAGCTTCTTCCACATCCCTTACTGCAAATAGGAGAAGGCTGTGATGAACAAACTAATGTTACCGATGATCGCACCGCACAATAAGAAGTTCGGCATTGTTGAAACGAAAAAATAACGGAGCGAAAAAGATCATTTCATGCAGAAAAGCCATGATTGTTCCGTATCCGGCGAAAAACAGGTGCAAATGGCGTGTTCTACCGTTTTGGCTGATTGACAGTGTCTCCTAGCTTGTGTAAATTAGTTGGTAAACACCGTGTGAAATTTAAAACGTTCTTGCCGTTTCACGCAGGATTTGCATAAAGGGCAGCCCGAGCAGGGCCGATGATTCGAGGAACCGCGGCTAATAAAGAAAAATAAGCAGCGCATAAGGGGGAGGAATTACTGGTGGAGGCTCAAGCACTGGAGCGAAAAGCGGAAATGAACCGTGAGCTGCGGGAAAAGCTGGTCCAGCTAAAAAAGGAACGCAACGCAATCATTTTGGCACATTATTATCAACGTGATGAAATTCAGGAGGTTGCCGATTTTAGGGGCGATTCTTTTTTGCTTGCCCAGAAGGCGGCTTCAACCGATGCGGAAACGATTGTGTTCTGCGGGGTGCATTTTATGGGGGAAAGCGCTAAGATTTTGGCTCCAAGCAAAACGGTGCTGATCCCCGATGAACGGGCCGGATGCCCGATGGCGGATATGGTGAATGTGGACGGACTTCGTAAGCTGAAGGCTCAGCATCCGAACGCCAAGGTCGTTACCTACATCAACTCTTCGGCTGAAATTAAAGCGGAGACGGATATTTGCTGTACATCCTCAAATGCGGTCAAAGTTATTAATTCCGTAGATGCCGATGAAATTATTTGGGTGCCAGATAAAAACTTGGGCCATTACGTCCAACAGCATACCGACAAGAAGCTCATTATTTGGGAAGGCTACTGCAACACCCACGATATGCTGACAGTCAAAGATGTCGTTGAAATGAAGGCGAAATATCCGAACGCCGAGTTTGTTGTACACCCGGAATGCCGTCCGGAAGTGGTGGAAATGGGTGATTTTGTTGGAAGCACTACGGCGATTTTGGATTACTGTAAACAATCCTCCTGCCAGGAGTTCATCGTCGGTACGGAGGACGGAACTGGATACCAGCTCCGCAAGGACAGTCCGGAAAAAGCGTTCCATTTTGCTACCAAGTTTCTCGTTTGTCCGAACATGAAAGTCAACAACCTGAAGAAATTAGTTAAATGTCTGGAAACGATGCAGCCGCAGATTTACGTACCACCTGCCGTTGCCGATAAAGCCAGACTCTCCCTAGAGCGCATGCTGCAGGTTAAGTAGCATGCGCTACTCTCTTGTCTAAAGATAGGTGACGGATTGTGATTCCACAATATTTGGTTGATTTTGATTTAAGCAAGCTGCCGGTCGTCGATACGGATGTCATTGTTATTGGATCGGGGATTGCCGGCCTTTTTACGGCGATAAAGGCAAGTGAACACGCCCGTGTGATTATGGTAACCAAAAAAGCGCTGCTGGAAAGCAATACAAGATATGCGCAGGGCGGTATTGCCGCCGTGATTTCAAAGGACGATTCCCCGGTCTACCATCGCCAGGACACATTGATGGCGGGAGCAGGGCTTTGCTCCTCGGCTGCGGTCGACATTCTGGTCAACGAAGGACCGGACGGGGTTAAAGAACTCATTAAGCTCGGCACAACATTCGATCTTGATAACGGCAAGCTCGCATTAACCAAAGAAGGGGCGCACAGTCACCGCCGCATTTTGCATGCGAACGGCGACGCAACGGGGTACGAGATCGTACGTGCTCTTTCCGAGCAGGTGGCGACCCACCCTAATATTGAGGTTTGGGATAACCATTATGTGATAGATCTTATTACCGAGGATAACGAATGCTTGGGCGCGCTTTTGCAGCGGCCGGATGGGCAAAGGGTATTCCTACGGGGGAATGCCACGATTCTCTGCTCAGGCGGTGCAGGACAACTGTACCGTTATACAACAAATCCCGAGGTGGCAACCGGGGATGGCGTAGCCATTGCTTATCGGGCAGGGGCCGTAGTCCGGGACACGGAATTCGTCCAATTCCATCCAACGTCCCTCTGCTACCCAGGAGCTCCGCGCTTCCTCATTTCCGAGGCCGTCCGCGGGGAAGGAGCCGTTCTGCGCAATATCAAAGGCGAGCGGTTCATGAATAAATACCATGAGCTGCTCGAGCTAGCTCCGCGGGATATCGTGGCGCGGGCAATTGTCAGCGAGATGGAACTAACTGGGGCAAATCATGTGTACTTGGATATTACGCATGAGGAACCGGAGACGGTGAAGCACCGTTTTCCGACGATATACCAGACTTGCATTGGATATGGGCTCGATATGACGACCGATTGGATTCCGGTAGCGCCGGCAGCGCATTATATGATGGGAGGCGTTCGCGTCGGTCATCACGGAGAGACGAGCGTAGAGCGGTTGTTTGCCTGTGGTGAAGTTTCATCAACAGGCGTGCACGGTGCGAACCGGCTGGCTAGCAACTCTTTGTCGGAAGCCGTGGTGTTCGGCCGTCGCATCGTGAAGCGGATCAGGGAGCTTAAGCCTCTCGAAAAAACCGGTACCGGCATATCCTATCAAGCTGCCCGTACAGGTACGCCTTCTGAAATTATAGAACGGCGCCTGGAACTGCAAAAGGTGATGGTACGCCGCGTGGGACTTCGCCGGAACGCCGAAGGGCTGAAAAAGGGGCTTGAGGAGCTGGAGCGGCAGCTGCCTATTTTCGGACAAGAGCTTACGACATGGGAGCATTTTGAATATGCCAATATGCTGAACTGTATCCTGCTGCTGACCAAATCGGCGTTAACGCGAGAAGAAAGCCGGGGCGGTCATTACCGCGAGGACTTCCCGAAACGGAACGACGAGAATTGGCGTAAGCACATTTTGTGGCAACGTGAAAAAGGAATGTTGGAGGAAGTTAGTGATGATGTTTAATGGATATAACGAAGCTTTGGTAGAGTCCATTCGTGGCTGGCTTAAGGAAGATGTGGGCTCGGGCGACATCACGACCGGAGTCACGATTCCGCACGGCCATGAGTCAAAAGGGATTATTCATGCCAAGCAGGACGGCATTATTGCCGGAATGCCGGTTGCGCAGCTCGTATTTGAGGTAGTGGATCCGGCACTTACATTTACGCCGCTCGTCAAGGACGGCCAATCCGTCACCAAAGGGGCGATTCTTGCGGAAGTAGAAGGAAGCACACACAGCATTTTGACTGGTGAACGGCTTGCCTTGAATTTATTGCAACGCTTATCGGGGATTGCAACACGGACAAGATCGTTCGTGGATGCTTTGGGGGGACTGCCTACCCGGCTCGTTGATACCCGCAAAACAACACCTGGTCACCGTATGCTCGAAAAATATGCCGTGCGCACGGGAGGCGGTGCCAATCACCGCTTCGGGCTGTACGACGCCGTGATGATCAAGGATAATCATATTAAAGGGGCCGGCGGTATTGCGCAAGCGGTTAGCCGTGCCCGGGCCAACATTCCGCATACGATGACGATCGAGGTGGAAACGGAAAGCCTGGAGCAAGTGGGGGAAGCGCTGAAGGCTGGAGTCGACATCATCATGCTGGATAATATGGCACCTGATTTGATGAAAGAAGCGGTGAAGCGGATCAAGGCAAAAGCGCCGCATGTAACGGTCGAGGCTTCAGGCAACGTTTCGCTAAACACGATCCGCGGGATCGCGGAGTGCGGCGTAGACGTCATTTCCGTAGGACGGTTGACGTACTCTTTTGAAAGCCTGGATATCAGTCTCGATCTGAATGAAAAAAAGGAGGGCTAACGGGCATGTTCCTTGTAGTCGATGTGGGGAATACGAATATCGTACTCGGGATTTACAAGGGGCGGGAGCTGCTCCATCATTTCCGAATTGGCACCAACCGTCAGGCAACGGTCGATGAATACGGGGTGCTCATTCACAACCTGTTTCAAATGTCGCACATTCACGAGAGTGAAATCGAGGGAGTTGTGATTTCCTCGGTAGTTCCGCCACTTATGCATGTTCTGGAGGAGCTGTGCGTGAAATATTTGCAGCGGAAACCGCTAATCGTAGGTCCGGGGATCAAAACCGGACTTAATCTCCGTTACGAAAATCCGCGTGAGGTTGGGGCGGACCGGATCGTGAATGCCGTTGCGGCAATCGATCAGTACGGGGGCCGTCCGCTTGTCGTTGTCGATTTTGGCACAGCCACCACGTTTGATTGCATCGACGAGCAGGGGAACTATCTCGGCGGAGCGATCGTGCCAGGGATAGGCATTTCCACCGAAGCGTTGTATCAGCGTGCCTCCAAGCTGCCGCGCATTGAGCTTGAGAAGCCGAAGAAGGTCATCGGCCGCAATACGGTGCATGCGATGCAGGCGGGCATCATTTTTGGGTACGCCGGTCAGGTTGATGGCATCGTGGAGCGGATTCGCCATGAGATGAAAGCACAGCCGAAGGTCATTGCAACCGGCGGGTTGGCCGAGCTCATTGCCAGCGAGACGCGCACGATTGAAGAAGTGAACCCAAGGCTGACGCTGGAGGGTTTACGGATTATTTATGAACGCAACCAATAAGATTACAATGGGTATACTTCATGGAAAAGGAGGTCTATCGCTATGGATCAGAACACCAAGCAAGATCGTTTAGTTCGCGGAATTGCGCTGGACGGTAAGGTTCGCGCTTTCGCAGTACGGACAACCAACCTTGTAGAGGAACTGCGTCGCAGGCACGATACGTATCCCACTGCCACGGCTGCTTTTGGGCGGACGTTAACCGCCGCTGCGATGATGGGGGCTATGCTTAAGGGCGACGAGAAACTAACGGTTCAGGTCAAAGGCGACGGACCGATCGAACAAATCGTAGTTGATGCTAATGCTAAGGGAGAAGTTCGCGGCTACGTCAAAAATCCACATGTACAGCTGCCAAGCAACAGTCAAGGGAAGCTGGACGTCAGGGGCGCGGTTGGGACAACCGGCTTCATCCACGTGACGAAGGATTTGGGCCTAAAAGAGCCGTATCGTGGAAGCGTTCCTCTCATTTCCGGCGAGCTTGGCGAAGATTTTACATATTATTTTGCCATTTCGGAGCAAACGCCTTCGGCCGTAGGCCTTGGGGTGCTGGTAGATGTTGATAGCTCCGTCATTGTAGCCGGCGGTTTTATCATTCAACTGCTGCCTGGACTAAGCGATGCGGAGATCACCAAAATCGAGCAGGCGGTCGGGCAACTTCCGCCGGTAACAGCGCTTCTTGATCAAGGGCTGGAACCTGAGGAGATGCTGAGTTGGATCGTGCCGGATGTTAAGGTGCTGGAGGAGATGGACATTGTATTCTCCTGCCATTGCAATCGGGATAGAGTAGAGCGGACCTTAATCAGTTTGGGTAAGCATGAGCTTGAGAACCTTCGCGATGAGGACGAAGAGGTAGAGGTCGTTTGCGATTTTTGCAACGAGCCTTACGTATTCAATAAAGAGGACATTGCCAACCTCATCTTAAGAATCGAAAATAAGTGATGGGCGGTTAGCCCTACATTGAAATACTTTGCGAACTGGGCTAAATTCCTAGTAAGCAAAGTATTTTTTGTGACTTTCTTGACAATGGGGATTGAGGTTGCTAAGATAATAGTTAGAAAACCAACTTAATTACTCGGATATAAATGAAAGCATGATCGACAGCACATCCTATAACCTCGGACTTTCATTTTGGACGGCAAGCACTACTTAGAGTTAATTTTTATCCAAAGGGAGGATATTTGATATGGCAAAAGTCGTAAACAACGTAACTGAACTAATCGGCGGAACCCCGCTGGTTCGTTTGAACCGGATTGTCCCGGAGGACAGCGCGGAAATCTATGTGAAATTGGAATACCAAAACCCGGGCTCCAGCGTGAAGGACCGCATTGCTTTTAGCATTGTCGAGGAAGCGGAGAAAGCGGGCAAGCTTAAGCCAGGCGGTACGATTATTGAAGCAACGAGCGGCAATACCGGCATCGGACTTGCTATGGTAGCTGCGGCGAAGGGATATAAAGCGGTTATTGTTATGCCTGAAACGATGAGCCTTGAACGTCGCAACCTGCTGCGTGCTTATGGTGCCGAACTTGTGCTTACCCCAGGGGCGGAAGGCATGAACGGCGCGGTGAAGAAAGCGGAAGAGCTGCTTGCTGCAAATCCGGATTATTTCTTGGCCGACCAGTTCAGAAGTGCCGCAAACGTAAAGATTCACCGTGAAACTACAGGTCCGGAAATCGTTGAAGCGATTGAGTCGCTGGATGGCAAGCTGGATGCCTTCATAGCGGGGATCGGTACGGGCGGTACGATCAGCGGCGCTGGTGAAGTACTGAAGAAACGTTTCCCTGAGTTGAAAATCTACGCAGTAGAGCCGGCGGCTTCACCGATTTTGTCAGGTGGTAAACCAGGTCCGCACAAGATTCAAGGCCTCGGCGCTAACTTTATTCCGGAAATATTGAACCGGGAAATTTACGATGAAATTATCCATGTGGAGAATGATGAAGCGTTTGAACAAGCGCGTACAGTCGCTAAGCAGGAAGGCATCCTGTCGGGTATTTCATCCGGCGCTGCCGTGTTTGCTGCACTCAAAGTAGCTAAGCAGCTTGGCAAAGGCAAACGCGTCGTTGCCATTATTCCTAGTAACGGGGAACGTTATCTTAGCACTCCACTTTACAATTTTGAGGCTTAATTTCTTACAAATGAAGTCAGACTAATGATTCCGACAGGATGATGAAAGGCCCTACGGTTCCTCCAAGGACACCGCGGGGTCTTTTTGTTTGAAAGATGTTCAAAGGGACAAGCTTTTAGTATACTAGCTAGCAACAAAGTTATTTTAAATTTGGAGGTTCTAGCGGCTGATGGAAACGATCACGACATGGGGGTACTGGAGGGGATGGGCTGAAGAAGGTTCCTGGACGATGCTCCCCTATGTCCTTAAGAGCAAAACGGCGGCTCATTTGCCCGACAACTGGAAGGAGACGTGGGAAAAAGCAGGCCCGTACTCTTTTGTTCTAGAGAGCGGAAAAAGCGGGCGGTATACGTTTCTCGGCTTGAACCCTGTATCTGTCATTCGCGGCAAGGGGAACGCTGCGGATATTCATGATC
The DNA here is from genome assembly GCF_042678945.1 of Paenibacillus puldeungensis. Classification (NCBI taxonomy): domain Bacteria; kingdom Bacillati; phylum Bacillota; class Bacilli; order Caryophanales; family Paenibacillaceae; genus Paenibacillus; species Paenibacillus puldeungensis. The sequence continues at coordinate 45,383 of NZ_JBHTLM010000028.1, forward strand.
TTCGAACGGGTACTTTATCCAAGGTACATGGAAAGCCGTTAAAACTGCTGCAGGAGTGGCTGGCTCCCTTTCGTTCACCCAGTTTACCGGGTCTACCTAAATTCAGCGGCGGGGCCGTTGGTTTTCTTGCTTATGACGTTGTCCGCTCGTTGGAGCGGCTTCCGAGGCTGGCCAAGGATGACCTTGGACTAGACGACTACGTGTGGATGCGCATGGAAGAGCTGTACGTCGTGGATCATCAGGAAGGGGACGTTTATTTCATCGTACATTGTCCGGTTAATATACAAGGGAATGAGGCGCAATGGGAGGAGAAGGCTTGGCAAAAATGTGATGCCACTCAAGGTCACCTGGAAAAAGCCTCTGCCGACAGCCTGCGTACCAAATATATGGAGGCTGAGCGGCTTGCCCATCAAATGAGCCGACGCTGGGAACAGACTGTTCGTTACGGGGAAGGGAGGCCGGTGAATTCGACGGAGCCCTGGATTCCTAAAAAACTGCCTACTGCTTCAATAATAGAGCCTGATTTCGGTGGCTCCAGCTCGTCCATTTCTCAGGAGAATTTTGAGGAAGCTGTCAGACGGGTCCAACGATACATTACTGCTGGCGATGTGTTTCAGGTAAACCTGTCGCTGCGCCAGGGGATGCCGATGCAGACGTCGCCAGAACGGGTCTATGAACAGCTTCGCGCCCTCAACCCTTCTCCATATATGGGTATGCTCCGATTTCCGGACTTCCAGCTGGTCTCGGCATCGCCCGAACTTCTGGTCAAGGTGGAGAAGGGACAAATCAGCACCCGCCCGATCGCCGGAACGCGACGGCGGGGTCATACACCGGATGAGGATGCCGCGATGGAAGAAGAGCTGCGGAGCAGCGAGAAGGAACAGGCTGAGCATATTATGCTTGTCGATCTGCTGCGCAATGATTTGGGGCGTGTGGCGAGGTACGGTACCGTTCAAGCCAGTGAGCTGTTTACGATCGAGCGCTATTCGCATGTCATGCATTTGGTATCCGAGGTCAGAGCTGACCTTCATCCGGACAAATCATTGTTCGATGTCATCGCCGCCGTGTTTCCAGGCGGTACGATTACCGGGGCACCGAAAGTGCGAACGATGGAGATTATTGAAGAATTGGAACCGGTGACCCGCGGCCCGTATACGGGCTCTATTGGGTGGATTGACTACAATGGTAATATGGAATTAAATATTATTATACGAACGCTGGTTGTGAAGGATGGAACCGGTTATATCCAAGCCGGTGCCGGGATCGTCATCGATTCGATTCCCTACCGCGAGTATAAGGAATGCCACAACAAAGCCAAAGCAATTGCCTTGGCGGTTCGAAGAAGCGTGAATCCGCAGGAGCAAAGATAGGACAGAGGAGATGAGACGAGACATGATTTTGGTTATCGATAACTATGATTCTTTTACGTATAACCTGGTGCAGTATTTAGGTGAGCTTGGTGAGGAAGTAACTGTCCGCCGCAACGATGAAATCGATCTTGCTGGCATTGAGGCTTTGCGCCCAGACTATATTTTAATTTCGCCGGGGCCTTGCACGCCGAATGAGGCAGGGATTACTCTGGATTTGATCGACCGCTTCAAAGGCGTTATTCCGATCTTCGGCGTATGCTTGGGTCATCAGGCGATTGGCCAAGCCTTCGGTGGCAAAGTGATTCGGGCCGAACGGCTCATGCACGGCAAGACATCACCGATTCACCATCAGGGACTATCGGTGTTCGCCGGTTTGCCTTCGCCCTTTACTGCAACACGCTATCATTCCCTTATTGTCGAGCGGGAAAGTCTTCCGGATTGCCTGGAGATTACCGCGGAGACGGAGGAAGGCGAAATTATGGGGCTGCGTCATAAAGAATATGCCGTAGAAGGTGTTCAATTCCATCCGGAATCGATTATTACCGAGCACGGACATCAAATGCTCCGCAATTTCCTGAGCCGAAAGGCGGAAGCGAAAGCATGAATTACATTGGGGTCAACGGAGTTCCGACCCCTTCTGCCGAAGCCGTGATTTCCGTAATGGATCACGGCTTCATGTACGGTATGGGGTTATTTGAGACGTTTCGGACATACGGTGGGAAGACTTTTTTATTGGAACGCCACATCGATCGCCTGCAAAACAGCTGCGCTCTACTTGGGATTCGCTTTGACGCAGACCTAACCCGGATCTCCTCTGAAATAACCGAATTGCTTCGTTTAAATGGACTGGATGAGGGATATATTCGTTATACTGTCTCCGCCGGCGAGGGGCCTTTAGGGCTCACGGACTCCGATTATATGAAGCCGACGGTTATCATTTACGTAAAGCCACTTCCTGAACCTCCAGCTGACCTTTATACTAAGGGCAAACAGCTGTGGAGATTGAATACCTGCCGGAATACACCGGAGGGCGAGGTGCGTTTCAAGTCGCTGCATTATATGAACAATATACTCGCAAAACGTGAGCTGGCGATGCTTGAACGGGAGGTCGGAAACGCCTCGCTCCTGGGCGGCGCTCCTCGCGAAGGGCTGCAACTCACCACGGAGGGTTGGCTGGCGGAGGGCATTGTCAGCAATTTATTTTTTGTGGCAAATGGCAAACTATATACACCCGAGATCGGAACAGGCATTCTGCCGGGAATTACCCGCGCTGTCGCTCTTGAACTTGCGGGCGAAGCAGGTTTGGAGCGGGAGGAAGGATTGTACATCTGGGACGAGCTGGTCCTGGCGGATGAAGTATTTCTGACTAATTCGATACAGGAAATTGTTCCAGTGACGATGCTTGTGGAGCCGGGGAGAGGACATTACATCGTTTCAGATGGACGGATTGGTCCGGTTACGCAAAAGCTGCTGGATAAGTATAGGGCAAAAGGGATGAAATGAAATGAAACCAACGATATATAAACGAAGCTATCCGTTCAAAGATATGACATTAACTTTAGGGGAACGGACGCTGGTTATGGGGATTCTAAACGTTACCCCGGACTCTTTTTCGGATGGAGGTCAGTTCAACAGTGTGGACCGTGCACTACGCCATGCTGAGGAGATGATAAAGGACGGGGCCGATATCATAGATGTTGGCGGTGAATCTACTCGTCCGGGGCACGAACCGGTAGGAGAGCAGGAGGAGCTGGAACGCGTCATTCCGGTCGTAGAGGCATTGCATCGGGAATTGCCGCATGTCCCCATTTCGGTGGATACATACAAGGCGAAGGTAGCTGAAGCGTCACTACGGGCCGGCGCGCACATCATCAACGACGTTTGGGGATTTAAAGCGGATGCGAAAATGGCCCAGGTAGCCGCCGAATTCGGCTGCCCTGTTATTTTAATGCACAACCGGCACGACCGTAATTATACGGATTTGGTGAAAGATGTTAGCGTCGATTTAATGGAAAGTGTCCAATTGGCCAAAAAAGCCGGGGTTTCAGAAGAAATGATCATCCTCGATCCGGGCATCGGCTTCGCCAAAGATTATCATGAGAATCTCCGTGTCATGCAGGAGCTGGATCGACTGGCCGAGCTGGGTTATCCGCTTCTGCTTGGCACGTCACGCAAAAGATTTATCCGTACCGCTTTGGATCTGCCTGTAGATGAGGTGGTCATGGGTACAGCCGCCACAGTAGCGCTAGGGATTGCGCAGGGCTGCCAAATTGTCCGGGTGCATGATGTGAAGGAGATCAAGCAGACGGCTCAAATGTGCGATGCGATTATGTATGTATAGACTTTGTCTGGAAAAGGAGATGACATGATGGACAAAATGGTACTGAGGCGCATGGAATATTACGGATATCACGGCGTTTTTGATGAGGAGCGGAAGCTGGGTCAGCGTTTCTACGTCGATCTGGAGCTGGAGCTCGATTTGCAGGAAGCCGGAACAACTGACGATCTGAATAAAACGGTAAATTATGCCGAAATCCATGAACTTATCAAACAAATTGTCGAGCGAAAAAGCTTCAAATTAATCGAGGCGCTTGCTGAGTATATTGCATCCTCCGTTTTAGGCACTTATACTAGGGTAGATGCCCTAACGGTGAAGGTGACGAAGCCGCACCCTCCGTTCGATATTCATTTTGAAGGCGTGACGGTGGAAATCCGCCGTACCAGAAAGCGTGATGGCCATTGATGAACACATCTTCCACCTCTGAAGCTTCAGAGGCTTATATTGCTTTAGGGGCTAATCTTGGGGACCGGGAAGCCACCTTAATCGAGGCGATCACCCGGCTTGATGCGCATCCAGCCATCAAAGTGTTGCGTTGCTCAAACCTGTATGAGACCGATCCGGTCGGTTATCTCGACCAGCCTTGTTTTGTAAATATGGCACTTGCGCTGCAAACCACCCTTGACCCGGAATCCCTTCTGTCGGTGATGCTGGATATCGAAAACGGGCTAGGGCGGGAGCGAATTATACGCTATGGACCTCGGACGGTAGACCTGGATTTGTTATGGGCCTGTGGCAAGGAACTCCATACACCAATACTAACGCTGCCTCATCCGCGGATGATGGAACGAGCATTTGTGCTTATCCCTCTGGCCGACATCGTTCCGAAGGAGGAGCCCTCGGGGTTGTATGAGCGCATTCAGGGTGCCTTACATGTTATCGATGGAAAGGAAGGCGTCCGGTTTTGGAAAACATGCACCTGGCACAGCGAATCCGCGCTTTCCGAAAACTGAAGGGTTATACGCAGCAGCAGCTTGCGGAGAAATCAGGCGTTTCCCTTGCAGTCCTCGGAGCGTTGGAGAGGGGAAATCGACGTGCGGATGATCAAATTTTAAATAAAATTGCAAATAATCTCGAAATTACACTCGCGGAGCTAAAGCCCGAGAAATAAAGTTTTGCGTATAAAATAAAAGGAGGAAACCATCATGCTGAAAATCGGCGATATTGAAATGAAAAATCAGGTTGTGCTCGCGCCGATGGCGGGCGTCTGCAATCCGGCCTTTCGGCTGATTGCCAAAGAATTCGGGACCGGGCTTGTCTGCGCCGAGATGGTTAGCGACAAGGCGATCCTTCACGGCAACAAACGGACTCAGGAGATGTTGTTTGTCGATGAGCGGGAGAAGCCGCTCAGCTTGCAAATTTTTGGCGGGGACCGGGAATCGCTTGTCGAAGCGGCGAAGGTTGTCGATCAGGAGACAAATGCCGATATTATCGATATTAATATGGGCTGCCCTGTGCCAAAAGTGACAAAATGCGATGCAGGTGCACGTTGGCTGCTTGAACCGAATAAAATTTTTGAGATGGTATCAGCTGTAGTGGATGCTGTCAGCAAGCCGGTTACCGTAAAAATGCGGATTGGCTGGGATGCCGAACACATTTACGTGATTGACAATGCGAAAGCCGTCGAGGCGGCGGGTGGCAAAGCCGTTAGTGTTCACGGGCGTACGCGGGAGCAGCTTTACGCAGGAAAAGCGGACTGGGATTACATCAGACAGGTCAAAGAAGCGGTATCGATACCCGTGATTGGCAATGGAGATGTAGCTACGCCGGAGGATGCGAAGCGGATGCTGGAACAAACCGGCTGCGATGGTGTCATGATCGGTCGGGGAGCTTTAGGCAACCCGTGGATGCTGTACCGGACTGTTGAATATCTGAAGACGGGGATTTTGTTGCCTGAACCTGAGGCGAGCGAAAAAATCCGGATTGCTATCTTGCACATGGACCGCCTTGCGGCAATTAAGGGAGAGCATGTGGCCGTTCGCGAAATGCGCAAGCATTTGGCCTGGTATTTGAAAGGTCTTAAAGGAGCCGCTCGCGTAAAGGATCTCATTATGGAAGAAACGAAACGCGATGAAATGGTGAGAATCCTCGATAATTTTGTTGCTGAATTAGCGGCGGAATCATCTCAAGATGTGGTTTCTGCCTAATGGACCGCTTTCTGAGCGGTTCTTCTTTAATAGAACCTGTGTTCTTCATGAAACGTTTACATTTGTAAAATCGGGTGTCATTGACATTTGGGAATGGTTCACCTATAATTTCACAGTATAAATTCGCCTCAGGAGTTAACTTCCAAAAAATATGGGTTGGTCTGACCATACCATAAGATTGCATATGATCTTCTCAATGAAACGTGATTTTACATGATGTTGCCAGAGTGGGGGATTCAAAGCGCCTTTGTGGCAATGGAAAGGCAAATGGACGTTTCCTGACTAGGAAGTTCATTTCCCAGAAGCGGTTTCGGGTGATTAGCACGTACCGTGCGAAAATTATTTCCATGACAGGAGAATCGGTTGAGATGAGTGATAAAGAAGTTATTCTTACACAGGACGGTCTAAAAAGACTGGAGGAAGAATTAGAGAACCTTAAATCCGTTAAACGTCGTGAGGTTGCTGAGCGGATCAAGGTTGCAATCGGGTACGGGGATATCAGCGAAAACTCAGAGTATGAGGATGCCAAGAATGAACAGGCTTTTATTGAAGGGCGCATTATTACTCTTGAGAAAATGCTGCGGAATGCTCGGATCATCAATAACGACGAGATTGATACTGATACCGTAAGCATCGGCTCGATCGTAACGGTAGAGGATCTGGAGTTCGGTGACACGATGGAATATGCGATTGTAGGGACTGCGGAATCCGATCCGATGCAGAATAAAATATCAAATGAGAGCCCTGTGGGCAAAGCTATTTTAGGGAAGAAAAAAGGCGCCACCGTTGATGTGAACGTTCCAGCGGGCGTAATTCAATATAAAATTGTAGATATCAAAAAGTAAGCCGGAATTAGCGACTGAAGAAGCTTCCCCCGCGGGAGCTTCTTCTTTCACTGTTTTTTCTCGGTTTAGGTTAAACGGCTTTCGCGAAGAAGGGGGCCATCAAATATAAGCTTGTAAGGAGTGGAACACATAATGAGCGAGGAACAAAACAACCAGGAAGCCGTTGAAATAAGCGAGCTGCTGCAGATTCGCCGAGACAAATTGGACGAGCTGCGTGGACTCGGGATTGACCCTTTTGGTCACAAGTATGTGCGTACCCATATGGCGGGAGATATTGTTCGGGACTATGACGGGCTGACGAAAGAAGAATTGGAAGAGAAGCATGTAGAAGTGTCGATCGCAGGGCGCATTATGGCCAAACGCGGTATGGGCAAGGCAAGTTTTGCTCATCTTCAGGACCTCTCCGGCAAAATCCAGATTTATGTTCGGAAGGATACCGTGCCTGAAGTCAAATATGACGCGTTTACTATGCTGGACCTTGGCGATATCGTGGGCGTCACGGGCGAGGTTTTCAAAACAAAAACGGGTGAAACGACCATTAAAGTCAAAGATCTCGAGATTTTGTCCAAATCGCTTTATCCGCTGCCGGACAAGTACCATGGTCTGAAAGACGTGGAGCTTCGCTATCGTCAACGCTACGTTGACCTGATCGTCAATCCGGAAGTTCAGCAGACGTTTATTAATCGTTCCCGAATCATTCAATCTATGCGGCGGTACCTGGATGGCCTCGGTTATTTGGAAGTGGAAACTCCTACGCTGCACAATATTGCTGGCGGTGCTGCTGCCCGTCCGTTTATTACGCATCACAATGCTCTAGATATGCAGCTGTATTTGCGTATTGCTATTGAACTTCACTTGAAACGGCTTATTGTAGGTGGGCTGGAAAAGGTATACGAGATCGGTCGTGTGTACCGGAACGAAGGTGTTTCAACACGTCACAACCCGGAATTCACTTTGATTGAATTGTATGAGGCCTATGCGGATTACAAGGATATCATGAACTTGACGGAAAACCTGATTGCTCATATTGCACAAGACGTACTCGGAACGCAGGTCATTCAGTATCAAGGACAGGAAATCGACTTGACTCCACATTGGCGTCGTGTCTCGATGGTCGATGCGGTTAAAGAAGTAACTGGTGTCGACTTCGGCGTACAAATGAGCAACGAAGAAGCACATCGCCTGGCTAAGGAACATAAAGTTCCTGTAGAGCCACACATGACGTTTGGGCACATTTTGAACGCGTTCTTCGAGCAGTTTGTAGAGGAGACCCTGATCCAGCCTACGTTTGTTTACGGCCATCCGGTGGAAATCTCGCCGCTTGCCAAGAAGAATGAAGAGGATCCGCGCTTCACGGACCGGTTTGAATTATTCATTGTAGCTCGCGAGCATGCAAATGCCTTCTCGGAGCTCAACGACCCGATCGATCAACGTCAACGTTTCGAGGCTCAGCTGTTGGAACGCGAGCAAGGTAACGATGAGGCTCAGGAAATGGATGAGGACTTCATTCACGCACTAGAATACGGAATGCCGCCAACAGGTGGACTTGGCATTGGTGTAGACCGTTTGGTTATGCTGCTTACCGATGCAGCTTCAATCCGTGACGTATTACTGTTCCCTCATATGCGCTAAAAGATATAATGAAGCAAGCTTGGCTTTAGGTTGAGCTTGCTTTTGTTTTGCTTGTATAAGGGGTGTTGTAGGGTATGGGTAAAATTGGTTTGAGCAAATTAAGCTAAATGGGTTGCGCAGGGGGAGAAAAGATGATATATTATAAATCCGGTCGTTATTCGGAGGCGTTATTGATCAGACAGCTTAAAACTTCAGAAAAAATAATGCTTGCAAAATAGCGCCGGACATGATATAGTATAAGAGTTGCCGCCGAAAAAACGGTAACAAAAAGAAACGAAGTTGATCTTTGAAAACTGAACAACGAGTGAGTATTAAAAGAGAATTAATTTCTCGTCAGTACGAAATGAGCTAATCGCTCTAAAATAAAGCATCAAAACTTTATT
>NZ_JBHTLM010000029.1:0-53159 GCF_042678945.1 Paenibacillus puldeungensis
GTACCCATCCCGAACACGACCGTTAAGCCCTCCAGCGCCGATGGTACTTGGACCGAAGGGTCCTGGGAGAGTAGGACGCCGCCAAGCCATAAAGAGCACTGCCGATCACACGGTGGTGCTCTTTTTTTGGCTAAACGGTGTAAGTATTGGGCGGTGCCACGTTAGAGCTAGGGATTAACTGTATTTCGTGCAGTTATTTTTTCGGTTTTTGCAGAGTGAGAGAAAGTAAGTGTAAAAAGTACAGCTAAATGAGCCGAAATGGCGGAGTAGGCGGTAGTGGGCTTGTTTTAAATGCACTTTTTACAACTAAAGTTCAAAAATGAGATATGTGGGGCCAAATAGATGTACTTTTTGCATTTATTTGGCTGTTCGTGCATAGAGTGACTAGAAACCAGCATTCTTCGGAAAACGAAAACTTTCCAGTGTCGGCGTTAAGGTACTGTAGAGGATGGGGCCAAAGAATAATGTAAGACACATCAAGCGATCGAGAGCACTGCCGGATCATCGGTGCCCTCTTTTTTTTATGCGAATGTTGTGAGTACCAGTATAAAAGGTTAAGGATAAGCTGAATATGTTTGCATCATCTCAACCTTGAGGCGAGAATATTTATATACACCGTATCGAATTAGTTCAAAATTTCGTTTATTACAGTGAGGCAAAAAAACAACTGGTTGCTAACAAAAGGAGGTGGTGTAGTCGTGCCCAGAATATCTGTGAAACACCGGACCTTGGATAGGGTATCGGATGAAATTGACTTTTCCGCATGGATCCAGACCCAGCAGGAGGCGCTTCGCCGATATTGCCGTCAGCTAGCAGGATCAGCATGGGAAGGCGACGACTTGGCACAGGATACCTGGCTCAAGGTGTGGTCAGTTGCTCGCGGTCGGAACGGCATCACGATATCCCGTGCTTATTTATATCGGACGGCCCGGAACGCATGGATTGATCGGCATCGGAAAAAACAAATCCTGGCCGATTCCTGGCCTACAGATGAACTTCCAGATCCACAGATCGATACGGTTACCGTATGGTCCGCCATGGAGACGTTAGTCAAGCAACTGACTTCTTCACAGCGGGTTGCGCTTTTGCTGGTGGATATATTTGAATATACGGCTGCGGAAGCGGCGGAGTTAATCCAAACGACGGAAGGGGCCGTTAAGGCAGCTCTCCATCGCGCGCGGGTGAAGCTGCGCAGCTCTTTGGGTCGATCCGAGCATGTAGACAGGAAGCTGAGCGGGACGTCTCAGGGGCCTAAGGGGCATGACGATTTTAATCAGGATATCGTATATGCTTACATGGAGGCTTTTCGCCAGCAAGATACAATGGCATTGGCCATGTTGTTCAATGCTAATCAGCCACAAGAGCTGATTCCGACGATGACGTTGCAATCTTACCGCAGAAACAAGAGAAATCTTGTTTCCGGTCTACACCAATCCCATCACAGCAGCCATTCTTTAATGGTTATGACATTAGCTGCCTAACCCAAAGGAGGAGTATCCATGAGTTCAGTGATTCCTTATGTCATCGAGCAGACAAGGCAGGGGGAGCGGTCCTATGATATATATTCACGTTTGCTAAAGGACCGAATTATTTTTCTCGGCTCGGCTATAGATGACCAGGTTGCGAATAGTATTATCGCGCAAATGTTATTTTTGGCTGCTGAGGACCCGGAGAAGGACATTCATTTTTATATCAATAGTCCAGGAGGTTCTACTTCAGCCGGCTTTGCTATTTATGATACGATGCAGTATGTGAAGCCGGATGTTCAGACGATATGCGCGGGGATGGCTGCATCCTTTGCTGCGATTTTGCTTTTAGCGGGGGCGAAGGGGAAACGATGTGCCCTGCCTAGCAGTGAGATCATGATTCATCAGCCGCATGGTGGTGTCCAAGGACAGGCGAGTGATATCGAAATTAGTGCAAGACGTATAATACGCACGCGGGAGAAGTTGAACGCTATTGCTGCTGAATTTACCGGACAGCCGCTGGAACGGATCGAAAAGGACATGGATCGCGATTATTTCATGACGGCGGAGGAAGCACTGGCTTATGGGGTGATCGACCGGGTTATCTACAATGAGCATCAAAAGGCTTCCAGTTAAATAATCAGCGACTTATAAATACGGAGGCAGAATGGGTCAAACCGGATAACGGATTTGTAGCCCGCTCTGTCTCCGTTTTTTTGTGCTATACTTATCATTTGAGAATCGATTTAATCATATTAGGGAAGCACTACAAACGAGTAAAATAAGTCCAAAAGCCTAAAATTTAAGCTATGTTCACGGTGAAAAGACATTCGTTTTCCGTAGAAAGTCGCTTGACTTTTTACAGCCGCTTTTCCTTGACAGCCCATGGGGCCTTTGCTAAGATGGCAATAATATATTTTTGTAAGTGACGTTTTAGGTCTTGTTGTATAAGGTTTGTTTAATAAGTCGTCTTTCAGTACGAGGCATTGATTGAGAAGAAGACAAGCTTCCATAATGCTTCTGGAAAATGAATTAAAGGGTTCTGAGCTAAAGACGATGACAGACCCCAAGTTTCTACATCTGAGCCTCTGCTTCCTTATATGCCAAGAACCATGCTTCCGCTTTAAGCGGGCTTTTTATTTGCAGTGAGAGTCGTCGCTTGACGTTTTTCTTATTGGAGTGTCATGAAGAAAACCGGCTATTCAAATTCAATTAAGGAGGATCATTTACGGTGTGGGAAAGTAAATTTGACAAGGAAGGCTTAACGTTTGATGATGTGCTTCTAGTTCCGCGCAAATCGGAGGTACTGCCAAAAGAAGTCGATATATCGACAAGACTTAGCGACAAGGTGAAGCTGAATATTCCGCTGATCAGCGCTGGGATGGATACGGTAACGGAAGCGGCTTTGGCCATTGCAATTGCACGGGAAGGCGGCATCGGAATTATCCACAAAAATATGCCGGTCGAACAACAAGCCGAGGAAGTGGATCGGGTAAAACGTTCCGAGAGCGGAGTTATTACGAATCCGTTCTCGTTAACACCGGACCATTTGGTATCTGACGCGGAGCAAGTGATGGGCAAGTTCCGGATTTCTGGCGTTCCGATTGTGAATGAAGAGCACAAACTGGTCGGGATTTTGACGAACCGCGATCTTCGCTTCGTTCACGATTACAGCATCAAAATTAGTGAAGTCATGACTCGCGAAGAGCTCGTTACTGCACCCGTAGGGACGACACTGCAGCAAGCAGAAATTATTTTGCAGCAGCATAAGATAGAGAAGCTTCCTTTGGTGGACGAGAATAATGTGTTGAAGGGACTTATCACGATTAAGGATATCGAGAAAGCGATACAGTTCCCGAATGCGGCCAAGGATGCTCAAGGACGGTTGCTTGTCGGTGCAGCAGTCGGCATTTCCAAAGATATGATTGAACGGACCGAGGCTTTGGTTCAAGCAGGTGTCGATGTTATTACATTAGACTCCGCACATGGTCATCATATCAATATTCTTGAGGCAGTGGCTAAGCTCCGCAAACTTTATCCGGATTTGACAATCATTGCTGGCAACGTAGCGACCGGGGATGCGACAAGAGCGCTGATCGAAGCGGGCGCCTCTGTCGTGAAAGTCGGTATCGGTCCGGGTTCGATCTGTACAACTCGCGTCATTGCCGGTATCGGTGTTCCGCAAATCACTGCCGTATACGATTGTGCGACGGTGGCTCGTGAATACGGTGTGCCGATCATCGCTGACGGCGGTATTAAATATTCAGGCGAAATCACAAAAGCAATTGCAGCAGGCGCTCATGCCGTCATGCTCGGAAGCTTGTTTGCCGGCACGGAAGAAAGCCCTGGCGATTCGGAAATATACCAAGGACGCCGGTACAAAGTGTACAGAGGTATGGGCTCGTTGTCGGCCATGAAGCAAGGCAGTAAGGACCGCTACTTCCAGGACGATGACAAGAAGCTCGTTCCGGAAGGGATTGAAGGCCGGGTTGCTTACAAAGGACCGTTGTCCGATACGATTCATCAATTAATCGGTGGACTTCGCTCTGGAATGGGCTACTGCGGTACGAAGACGCTCGACGAGCTGCGGAACGATACGCAGTTTATTCGGATTACGGGCGCTGGCCTGCGCGAAAGCCATCCACATGATGTGCAAATTACGAAGGAAGCACCGAACTACTCTCTGTAATCTATCAACAATCTACCAATACTCACCATAATTTTCCACACAAAGCAGGGCGATTTCCGCCCTGCTTGTCTTTTTTTGCAGTATACCCTGTGATAGAATAGATAAAGCAAATGAAAGAGAATATGAGGGGAGCTTTAAGGGCATTGAAACTCAAAACACCAATACGTAAACAAACTACATCAAAACGGCGTTTCCTGCGCAAGAGCGTAGCTTCCGTCATGCTGCTGAATATGTTGTGCTTCTCCCTAGTGCCGGCTATGGCTATGGCAGAGACAAATCAGGCAGCAGGAGCTGCTTCGACGAAACCTGCGGCAGCACAAGCTGCGACCACCTCAATTCCTTCGGTTCAATCACTGGGCCTACAAGTAAAATCGGCTGTTTTAATAGAGCCTGTATCGGGACAAGTTCTCTTAAATGTGAATGGCGACGAGGCGCTGCCTCCAGCCAGTATGACAAAAATGATGACAGAATATATCGTTGCAGACCTTGTGAAAAAGGGCAAATTTAAATGGGATGATGTTGTAACGGTTGGGAAAAACGCCTCCGAAACGATCGGTTCACGGATTTTTCTGGCTGAGGGAGATCAGCATACTATAAAAGAGTTATATATCGCCATGGCGGTAGGCTCGGCGAATGATGCTACGGTTGCTTTGGCCGAGCATGTTGCTGGTTCCGAGCAAGCTTTCGTCAAGATGATGAATGACGAAGCAAAGCGGATGGGCATGAAGACGGCACACTTCGCCAATTCTACCGGACTTGACATTGCCGACATGCCGAAAGAATTCCGGACTCCAGGGAATCAGGAGACTGTGATGTCCGCGATGGATGCAGCGATTTTGGCAAAATACATCGTTACGGATCATCCGGATTTTACCCAGTTTACGACGATTCAAAACTATAAATTCCGCAAGCGTGACACAAAACCGATGGTTAACTGGAACTGGATGCTGGAAGCCAATAAAAACGTAACAAATTTTAAGCAATATGCTTATCCAGGGCTGGACGGCTTGAAGACCGGACATACCAAAAATGCCGGCAACTGCTTTACCGGGACGGCTGTTCGCAACGGAACGCGGTTGATCAGCGTAGTTATGGGAGCGAAAACAGAAGGAGCCCGTTTTGTTGAAAGCCGCAAAGTGCTTGACTACGGATTCAACAATTTTGAAGTTAAACAAATCGTTCCACCTAAAACGACGGTTACCGGTGCGGAGAATGTTACCGTTAAGAAAGCGAAAAATACTTCTATTCCAGTAGTCACTGACCAAGCTGTTAGCTTTGTTGTGCCGAAGGGTGTAGATACAACGAAGATTCAAACCAAGGTTGCCTTGGCCGAGGAGGGCAGCCTGACAGCGCCGCTGAAGCAAGGAACCAAGGTGGGTACGGTGACATACTCCTTTAAGGCGCCAGGGCTGGAGCAAACGCTGGAGAAGACCGTGAATTTGATTACGGCCCAAGATGCCGAGAAAGCGGGCTGGTTCAAGCTGCTGATGCGTGCGATCGGGGATTTCTTTAGAGATCTGTTCAATGGGATAAAGAATCTTTTTTAAAGTAGATGCATAAATTCCGAGTGAACGGGTTGTATATTTTAGGCGAATATTGTAAAATATCAAGTTAGATTATTATCGGGAGGCGTGAATATGGAAACAGGAACATCGCGTGTAAAAAGAGGTATGGCTGAAATGCAAAAAGGCGGCGTTATTATGGACGTCATGAATGCAGAGCAGGCCAAAATTGCAGAAGCGGCCGGTGCTACAGCCGTTATGGCATTGGAACGTGTTCCTTCGGATATTCGGGCAGCCGGTGGCGTCGCTCGTATGGCAGACCCTACGATTGTTGAAGAAGTCATGAAGGTCGTCTCCATTCCAGTTATGGCGAAAGCACGGATTGGCCATTATGTAGAAGCGAAAGTTCTCGAATCGCTCGGGGTAGACTATTTGGATGAGAGCGAAGTGCTCACCCCAGCGGATGAAGTGTTCCATATTGATAAACGGGATTTCACTGTACCGTTCGTGTGCGGTGCAAAGGACCTTGGAGAGGCATTGCGCCGGATTAGCGAAGGCGCATCGATGATTCGTACGAAAGGCGAACCGGGAACTGGCAATATCGTAGAAGCAGTTCGGCATATGCGTCTCATCAACAGCCAAATTCGCAAGGTTCAGAATATGTCTAAAGACGAATTGTATGCTGAAGCCAAAAATCTTGGCGTAGCTTACGATTTACTGTTTGAAGTTCACGAACTGGGCAAACTGCCGGTCGTTAACTTTGCTGCTGGTGGCGTAGCGACCCCGGCCGATGCGGCACTGATGATGCACCTTGGTGCAGACGGTGTGTTCGTAGGCTCCGGTATTTTTAAATCCGATAGTCCTGAGAAATTTGCACGTGCCATTGTGGAAGCAACAACACACTATACCGACTATAAACTCATTGCCGAAGTTTCCAAAAACCTTGGAACTCCGATGAAGGGGATCGAAATCTCTAAATTGTCCGCGTCTGAACGTATGTCTGATCGCGGTTGGTAATAAGAAACGAAGCAGCTGATGAATTGAAGCTTTAGCTGATGCCGTCCCGGGCACTTTTGCTTTAGGCATAGGAGCCAGGACGGGCGCGGCTAAGCTCCAGCAGAAAGAAGGTTTGTCATGAGAGTAGGAGTGTTGGCGCTGCAGGGCGCCGTATCCGAGCATATTCGAAGCTTAGAGAACGCCGGAGTCGAAGGAGTCGCCGTAAAGCATTCCGAGGAGCTCAGCGAGCTGGATGGATTGATCATTCCTGGCGGAGAGAGTACGACGATCGGCAAGCTGATGAGAAAATACAATTTTATTGAAGCAATTCGCGATTTTTCCGGACAAGGGAAGCCGGTATTTGGAACATGCGCCGGTTTGATCGTTATGGCGAAGGAAATTGAGGGCGGTGAAGATGCGCACCTCGGTTTGATGGACATCAAGGTATCCCGGAACGCCTTCGGTCGCCAGCGTGAGAGCTTCGAAACCGACTTGACTGTCAAGGGATTAGATAATCCGCTTCGGGCGGTATTTATCCGAGCCCCACTCATTACTGCAGTAGGGGATGGGGTAGAGGTACTATCTAAGTACGAGGATGAAATCGTAACGGCTCGGCAAGGTCATCTGCTCGTGTCGTCGTTCCATCCGGAGCTTACGGATGATTATTCACTGCATGCGTATTTTGTAGAGATGATCAAGCAAGCCAAGCAGCCGTAACCAGAGACCTTGACTCCGTTGATGGGTTAAGGTTTTATCTGTTTTTAAAAGAGATGGTCGCTGTGCTGAGTGATTAAGCCGGCCTCAATTGAATTATGTTTTCCGGCGTTTTCCGAAAGCAGCCCTTCCGAGCGTTTCCTCATTCGGCAGGTCTGCGGGGGGGATATTCTAGGAGGGACTACTTTATGTTAGATGTCAAAATTATTCGAAACGATTACAAGCGAGTTGAAGAAGCGCTTAAAAACCGCAGAAAGTCGCTGGATTTAATATCGGGCTTTCCACCGCTGGATGAGAAGCGCCGGGAACTGCTTCAAGAGAGCGAATCGCTGAAGAATCGCCGGAATACCGTATCGGCGGAAGTGGCACAACGGAAGAAGAACAAGGAAGATGCGGATGAACTGATTACTGAAATGCGCCAGGTTGGGGACCGCATCAAAGAGCTGGACGAGGAAGTCAGAGCGCTTGAAGAGCAAATTGAGCGGATGTTGATGGCCATTCCGAACATCCCGCATGCGAGTGTACCTGTCGGCGCCACGGAAGACGAAAATGTGGAGGTTCGGCGCTGGAGTGAGCCGAGAGCTTTCGATTTTGCGCCAAAAGCCCACTGGGATGTAGCTTCCAATCTGAATATTTTGGATTTTGAGGCCGCGGCCAAAGTAACAGGCTCCCGCTTCACCTTTTATAAAGGACTTGGGGCCCGCCTGGAACGTGCCTTGATTAATTTTATGATGGATTTGCACAGCAACGAGCATGGCTATGAGGAAATGCTTCCTCCTTATATCGTGAACCGGGACAGCCTGTATGGAACCGGACAGCTTCCAAAGTTCGAAGAAGACCTGTTCAAGCTGACAGAAGAGGGTTATTATCTGATTCCAACCGCTGAGGTGCCGGTAACCAACTACCATCGCGACGAAATTTTGAATGCTGAAGACCTGCCTCGCAAATATGTAGCGTACAGCTCCTGCTTCCGCTCGGAGGCCGGTGCGGCTGGCCGTGATACCCGCGGGCTTATTCGTCAGCACCAATTCAACAAGGTCGAAATGATCAAGATCGTTCGTCCAGAGACGTCTTATGACGAGCTGGAGAAAATGACCAACAATGCAGAGCGTGTGCTGCAGTTGCTGAACCTGCCTTACCGTGTAATCGCACTCTGCACCGGGGATCTTGGCTTTACGGCTGCAAAAACATACGATCTGGAGGTTTGGCTGCCGGAAAGCGGCATGTACCGTGAAATTTCCTCCTGCTCCAATGTTGAGGATTTCCAAGCCCGCCGGGCAAACATTCGCTACCGTCCGGAGCCGAAATCGAAGCCGGAATTTGTGCATACGCTCAATGGATCGGGTCTTGCTGTAGGTCGTACGGTCGCTGCAATTTTGGAAAATTATCAGCAAGAGGACGGCAGTGTAGTCATTCCTGAGGTGCTTCGTCCGTACATGGGCAATGTAGAAAAAATTACCAAGCGCAAATAGCTTGCGAACCTGAATTTAATGTGGTAGAATCTGATTTGTTACGCTAATCGGATTCACCTATGGAGAGGTACCGAAGCGGTCATAACGGGGCGGTCTTGAAAACCGTTAGGGTGCAAGCCCACGTGGGTTCGAATCCCACCCTCTCCGCCATACATAATGAAACAAAGGACTTAGCCTTCGTGGTTTAAGTCCTTTTTTGTTTAATATTTTAGTTACAACACCTTGAAATGATAGAAATCACATTGACAGACTAACAGTTGTTAGGTACGATTTACCTAACAGTTGTTAGTCTATTTTATATGGGGGACATATGGAGCATCTCGAACAGGACACGAAAGAAAGAATTCTGAACGCCGCATTGGATCTGTTTTGCATAAACGGCTACACTACAGTTTCTATAAGGGATATTGGCAAGACTGTAGGTATCAAAGAAAGCTCAATCTATTATCACTTCAAGAATAAGGAGGACATCCTTCAAACCATATTTCAACAGACAGAGCAATGGACGGAGATTCACAAAAATAATTTCAATGATAAGTTGTACCTCGCTACAAAGGTCAACTGCGAACAGTTTATTGGAGCCGGTATTACATATATCCTAGATTATTTGCTTGATGAGAGAATCTATAAGTTCATTCGGCTGCTGACCATTGAAAAACAACGAAATAAAGAGGCCGCAGACATGTATCACAAACTGCTCTTTGCTACTCCTCTGGAGCATCAAAAAAATGTTTTTTCGATAATGATGGAAAAAGGATATATCAAGGAGGACAACTCAGACGCTCTTGCTGCAGAGTATCAATCCATGATTCTATTTGTGTTTCTAAAGTATTTTTCGGATCCTCAAGCGGTTGTATCGGAAGTAAAGTCAGCGGCAAAGAAGGAACTGTCCACTTTGTTAATGCGTTTTTTTATTCATTATTTTAACGAGGTGAAATAGATACAATGAAAATCTACAGAACGCAAAAGGCTCAGAGAAACATCTTGTCCACCTACGATCGTTTGCTTGCCGAATGGGGCACCGAAGTATCACAAATTGATATCATGACACGCTATGGCAGTACCCATGTTAATATGTTTGGCGAAGCAGACGCACCTCCAATTCTGCTTTTTCACGGTGTTGGTGATGACTCTGCTTTAATGTGGATTTATAATGCCGCCGCGCTTGCCCCCCATTTTCGGCTTTATGCGGTTGATACTCTTGGTGGTCCAGGAAAAAGCATCCCAAATACTAGCTATAATAAAGAGTTTGATGATGCAGTTTGGATCGATGACATACTGGATTGCCTAGAACTTGAGCATGTGGACATTGCCGGTGTTTCACACGGGGGATACCTCGCACAATATTATGCGCTTGTGAGGCCGGAACGCGTGGGGAAGGTTATTTCTATGGCATCGAGCGTGTCAGCCGGTTCAGCTGGAAATCCCGTGAAAACGATGCTTCGAATATTTTTGCCGGAAGCACTGTTTCCGACTAAACAAAATACGAAAAAGTTACTTATGAAGCTTTCCGGAAGAAACAGCGCTGCCTTTACTGGAAATCCGCTGATTGTTGAACATTTTACATACCTTATGCGGGGTTATAATAATATGGCTATGGGTTATCACAAGGTTACAGGATTTACCGATGAACAAATTGACCTCATACGAAGCAAGGTACTCTATTTGGTGGGGGAGGCTGATCCTTTTTCCCAGCTTGGCGGAAAGGCCGTACTGGAAAAGTATCAAATGAATGTTCAATTCTTTGACGATGTCGGGCATGGAATTAACCACGAAATAGCTGATGAAATAAACAGGATCCTCATAGAGTATTTTAGTAAATAGTTGCCTAACAGTGAGGCGCTAAGAGGAGATTAGGTGTGCTCCCCTTAGATATTGCATAATGCTGGGGTATTCGACACACATTAACCCTGATGGTGACTTTAGCACCGATAACGAAGGGGAGGATGCAATCGCTATGACTAAGCCGCAAACGTACCAGACCTCTGCAGGTCATGATGGACCGAATCCCGATCAACGGGAGCATAAGCATGGCGGAGGGCCGGAGCCGTTGTCAGGCTCTAAGAAGGTAAAAAACCGGAACCACGTTAGCCATAACAATCCCGAAGGGAGCTAAGCCCTAAGCCCCTTTCCTCACGATCGGGAACGGCCGATCTGGTTTTGCCGAGGAACGATCACCTCAACCGGCAGGTTGGGGTTTTTTCTTGGACAGATCTTGAATCGAACCAAACTTGCTTGTCCGAATTTTGAATTAAGCAAGACATCAAGCAGATAAAATGTCATAATATAATTAGGGTTTAGGACATACGTACCCAAATAGGAAAGGGAGAGATGAAAGAAAAAACAATACTAAACGAAAGGATTGTGATGCGTTTGAACTCAATTGGCCCTAACAGCAACGTTCCTTCGGTCCCTACCACTCAGCAGGTCCGCCAGCACAAACAGCGGACGTTAAGCAGCATCCTGTTAAAAGCGCTATTTATTTTCGCCGGAGCCGCAATCGTCTCCGTAGCGTTGGAGTTATTCCTCGTTCCAAATATGATTACCGATGGCGGCATTACCGGTGTTTCCGTGATGACCTCTTATCTTTCCCATTGGCCGCTCGGTATTTTTCTGTTTCTCTTCAATCTCCCGTTTCTTATTGTCGGATATAAGCAAATCGGCAAAACATTTGCGTTATCCACGCTTTTTGGCATTACCATTATGTCGATCGGTACGGCATTGCTCCACCCTGTCGAAGCTTTCGTCCATGACACCCTGCTTGCATTTGTATTTGGCGGGATTCTGCTCGGCCTTGGCACCGGGATCGTTATTCGTGCCGGAGGATCGCTGGACGGAACGGAAATCGTCGCCATCCTGTTATCTCGCAAGCTCCCCTTTTCTGTGGGCGAAATTATTATGTTTTTCAACTTCTTCATTTTGCTCAGCGCCGGGTTCGTATTTACGTGGGAACGCGCTCTTTTCTCTTTGCTTGCCTACTACATCGCCTATAAGACGATTGATATCGTTGTAGATGGTTTAAATGAATCCAAATCGGTGTGGATCATCAGTGATCAAATCGATGAGATTGGAGACGCCATACTGAACCGACTCGGCCGTGGCGTAACTTATTTGTCTGGTGAAGGCGGGTTTTCCGGGGATCCGAAGCGTGTTATCTTTTGCGTGATTACCCGTTTGGAGGAAGCGAAGCTGAAAGAAATTGTGAACCACTATGATGAAAGTGCATTTTTGGCTGTCGGAAATATCCATGATGTGAAGGGCGGAAGATTCAAGAAAAAGGCAATACATTAAATTTAAGATGTATCTTCCTAATCACATCTAAATGGTTTATGATATGTAAGGGTTTGAAGAATAAAGGGGAACTTGCCAGTACAGGTGGGAGAGAGGAGATCTAATGTCTAAAAGGTTTTTGATGTCCGTATTGCTTCTGATGGTGATGAGCGTAGCGGTGTTATCCGGCTGCAACTCAACCAAACCTCCGAAGGAGGCGCTGAGCAGTGCGGCGGTGCAAGCTTTGAAAATGGATTCATATGTATTGAAGAATCAAGTCAAAATTTTGGATTTTTCCGTGGATGCGGCCTCTGCTGAAGATCCGCAAGTGAGCAGCATGCTCTCGATGCTGAAAAATGCGGAAATCAATATCCAGCAAACGTACCAAAAGGATCCGATGCAGACGGAAGCGAAATTCGAGATCAAGCTAGCAGGAGATGTAGCTACGACAATCACGATTCCTTTTGTGATGACGAAGGAAAAAATTTATGTGAAAATCCCGAGCGTTCCGTTCTTGCCGATGCCGGAAAATGTGGTTGGTAAATTCCTTGTCCTCGATCTGAAGGAACTGGCTGAGAAAAATGGTCAAGAGTTCAGCGCGGACTTGTTCGATACGCAAAAGACCCAGAAGCTTTCAGCTGAGTTGACTGCGGCGATTTTCGGGGCTTACGATACGGAGAAATACTTTAAAAATATCGAGCCTAAAGATGCTTCCTTGCCGGAAGGCTACAAAGCAAAGCAAGTCGTTCAATTCTACATTACGAACGATACTGTGAAGGATGCTGCGACGATATTTGTTAACAAGGTAATGCCTGATCTTCTTGATATTATCGGAAAAGAAGAATATCGTTCGATGCTTCAAGTGAAGCCGGAGGATATTGCTGATATGAAGAAGGAACTGAAGGAAGGCAATCAAGATGAGCTTGGCAAGGCGCTGGATGATATGAAGAAAAATCTGAAGATCAATCAGTTTACCGCCAATACAGCCATTGACGAAAAGAACTACCCATCTTACCAGGACATCAACGCCAATGTTGAAGTCAACGATTCGGAAACCAACAGCAAGGTTAAGCTCTCGATGCAAGTGAAGAGCCAATTCAGCAAAATCAACGAGAAGCAAACCTTTGAAATTGGAATTCCGAAGGACACGATTACTTTGGAAGATTTAGAAAAGGAAATGGGCAGCTACGGATATTAATCCGAACAGGATGCCTTAAACAAACAAATGCACCCCATCGAAAGGTTGGAAATATCCAACGATTTTCGTGGGGTGTTTTTTTTGCTGAAAATAGGTAGTGGGGTCAGAAAAGGCCTTCTGCGACTTTTAACCATTCTCTTGCAATCAGCTCATGACCGGCTGTAGTCGGATGGACCCCATCCCAGATCCAATAACTAGGCTCAGCGATTTCGGCGGCGTGATCAAACGCCTCTTGCAGCGGCACAAACAGGGTATCAAACTGTTCCGAGAGTTCCCGTACGATGCGCTGATAGTTCGTAATAAGTTCTTTCCAGTTGTCCCATTTCTCTGCCGGGGCTCCAACTTTTAAAGTAAACGGCTCACACAGGATCAGCTTGGTCTGTGGAAGCACTTCTTTCGTCTCGGTGAGCAGATGGCGGTATGCTCTCTCAAATCGATCTGTGGCCCCTCTAGGGTCATTAAAAAAGATCCCCCACGCATCGTTTACGCCGGCCAGGATACTAATGACGTCAGGCTGCAAACTAATTGCGTCTTCATTCCAGCGTGCATACAAATCCGAAACCCGGTTTCCGCTAATTCCACGGTTTATAAACAGCGGCATTTGTTCCGCCAATTCTACTCCCAATTTACCGGTTATGATAAAAGCGTAGCTATGACCGATGATGTGGTTAGGATCCTCGTCCCGTCCTCGGTTGCCATCTGTGATGGAATCGCCTTGAAACAAAATAATTTTTCTCTTTTCAGGCATTACGCATTCTCCTTCTCCTCAACTTATAAGAGATGATTTTTAATAAATGCTAACCATCTTTGATTAAAGCATATCCAAGTATGATGAAACCATGATAAATCACTTACCCCGAAGCTTTCGAAAAAAAGAGGTTAGCAGAGTCGCGCATTCCTCCTGCAAAACGCCAGCAGTTACTTCCGTACGGTGATTAAAGCGGGGCTCCTGCAATAGATTCATCAGCGTACCTGCACAGCCAGCCTTGGGATCAGGCGCACCATAAATGACATGTGGGACACGGCATTGCACGATCGCACCTGCGCACATTGGACAAGGCTCCAGCGTAACGTAAAGCCGGCAATGCAGCAGTCTCCAGGCACCAATTGCCTTGCTTGCTTCGTGTATGGCTATCATTTCGGCGTGGGACGTTCCATCTCTTGAGCTTTCCCGCAGATTATGCCCCCGGCCGACAATTTCATCTCCGCGAACGATTACAGCGCCAATTGGAACCTCACCAATGGCTTCGGCTTTCCAGGCTTCCCTAATCGCTTCCTCCATCCAATGTTCATGTGGATAAGATGAGGGAGGGGGGATCAAAGTGGATGGTTGTGACATATGTAAAAATTCAGCTCCTTTTAAGCATATTCACAGGGTTTGTCCAACGAACAGGCATTCGTTGTTAACATGTTGTGGGTAACATTGTGTATAAGTGACTATTTATCCCCTGTTTTATACACATATTATACTCAAGGCTTGTTAATATGTTCATAACATGTGGATAACTAATCGATTTGTCCCCTTTGGGACATTGTTCTGCCATTGTGATCGTCTCCACGTAGGTATTTTTCCTTATTGTAGGGAAAGGTTATGGGAATTTCAACGTCTTTGCAAAACTTGTCGTAACAGGTATGATGAGAGTAGAATATGACGGATTGCCATATATATCCAATGTTCAGGCTTCCGAGGGTGAGGTGAAAGCTTGACAATAAAAACAAAACTTGCCTTGACTATAACCTGTTTGGCTTTAATTACAGTATCTTTGAATATCTCATTAAGTTATTTAACAACACGGGACAATCTGCGGAAAGACAGCGAAGCAAACATGTTGTTAACAGCAAAACACATCGCACTAACTGTAGAACAGAGTCGTTCTGTGTATAACTATGTCAAGTCTCCGCTTGGCAAAACTATGGATCACGGGGTAACCGAGGATATAATGGAGATGACCAGCCCGGAGAGAATTACTCGGGAATCTATGAGCACAAACAACAGCCTCCTTGAAATTACCGGGATTGATCCGCGAGATTTCGATACGAATAATATTCTATTCGGTTCTTACCGCTACAAAAATGATCCCATGGTGGAAGAGGCCTCACGGGAGGCGCTCCGAAAAGGAATCAGCCTACTTAAAGATACGAGAATCGGCGGACAGCGTGTGCTGGAAAGTTATGTCCCGATTATGTCTGATGCCGAGCATCCTTATGTCATTCGAATTATTTCCAGCTATAAGCCGATTTCATCGGCAATCTCCAAGCAGGTACTCAGCCAGTTTGCGGTGTCGTTCTTTCTAATGATTATCATGGGGGTTGCCAGCTACGTTGTAGCGGGAAGGCTTATTCACCCCATTCATAATATATTAGGCCATGTTAGTCAGCTAGCTTCAGGCCGGTTTGATACACGGCTGAGGGTTGACCGAAAGGACGAGTTTGGCCTGCTTGCGAACAAAATCAATGCTATGGCCGACAGCCTGGGCAGCTATACCGCAGAACTCAAATGCAAAAGCGAAGAGAATCGTTCGGTAAAGGAATACCTCGAATCAATCATTAATCAGACTGCAGATGCAATTCATATTACAGATATGGAAGGTAAGGTGCTTAAGGTCAATTCGGCCTTTGAGATACTTTACGGATGGAGCCGCAAAGAAATTGTTGGTACGAGCCTGGATTTTGTCCCTTCCTTTGCGGATGAGAACGGTCCGAAATGGCATCAAGAGGCGGAATTGCTCGGCAAGGCCGTCCCGGTACTGATTGAAACGCAGAGAATGCGCAAGGATGGCAGCAGGGTAGATGTTAGCATAAGTGTGTCGCCAATCTTTAACCAAGACGGTAAAATAACTGCACTGATCAGCATTTCCCGAGATATGACAGAGCACAATAGGGTTGAGGAGCTCTTGAGACGCTCGGAAAAGCTTACAACGGTTGGACAGCTGGCCGCCGGAGTCGCGCATGAAATTCGCAATCCGCTGACCACACTTCGGGGGTTCCTGCAGATGCAGCAAAGATCGCAAAAAGTCAACACCATGCACACGGATGTGATGCTGGCTGAACTTGACCGAATTAATCTGATTGTCAGCGAGTTTTTGATATTGGCCAAGCCACAAGCTGTACAATATCAAACCAAAGACATTCGCTTTACGTTAGGTGATGTGATCTCATTTCTGGATAGCGAGGCGCATTTGCGTAGCGTAGAATTTGCATTATTTTTCCCTGAAGCGCCGGTTTTGGTACACTGTGAAGAGAATCAATTGAAGCAAGTATTCATCAATATTCTGAAGAACGCGATGGAAGCTATGCCGAAAGGCGGCATTGTTACGCTCCGGCTGGAGACAGACCAAGTAGGTAAGCAAGCTATTTTGAGGATCGTCGACGAGGGAGAAGGTATAGCGAAGGAGCGGCTGCACAAGCTAGGCGAGCCTTTCTATACGAACAAAGAAAAGGGCACCGGTCTCGGCCTAATGGTCAGCCAGCGCATCATTGAGGGGCACCGGGGAACACTGGCTATCGAAAGCGAGTTGGGACTAGGGACAACCGTAACCATTAGGCTTCCCATTGGAAATCTAGCGGAAGCGGCAAAATCAGATCATATTGCAGGTTAAGCTTGTATGAACATAAACTGACGGGGTGACATTAGGTAAAATATGCGGATTAATAAATTTATTAGTGAAACAGGCTTTTGCTCTCGGCGGGAGGCGGACAAGCTCATTGAGTCCGGGAAGGTGACGATCAACGGAGTAACGGCTGTTCTCGGCAGTCAGGCTGAGCCAGGGGACGATGTGCGGGTTAGCGGAAGATCTATTGAGGGGAAACGCTCCGGGCACGTGTATATTGCTCTAAACAAGCCTGTTGGCATTACAAGTACAACGGAGCACCACGTTAAGGGGAATATTATCGACTTTATCGGACATGAAGAGCGTATTTTTCCGATCGGACGCTTAGATAAGGATTCCGAAGGATTAATTCTACTCACCAGCGACGGGGATATTGTGAATAAAATTCTACGTGCAGAGGGCAAACACGAGAAGGAATACATCGTTACCGTCGATCGACCGATTACACCGAGCTTTCTCAAGGCCATGAGCGAAGGTGTGAAAATATTAGGGGGGATGACCCTGCCGTGTAAGGTTAATCGAATCACGGACCGGGTGTTCCGGATCATTTTAACGGAAGGGAAAAACCGTCAAATCCGCAGAATGTGCAGTGCACTGGGATACGAGGTTCGGAAGCTTCAGCGGATCCGCATCATGAACATTCATTTAGGCAACCAAAGGGTTGGTACGTGGCGCGAGCTAACTGAGCCGGAGAAGAAAGAGCTTGGTGAGGCGCTGAACTACAAGCTGATCTAACAGTATATTGGCCATAGGCCTACTTAACAAAGGGACAAGCTCTCATGAGAGCTTGTCCCTTTGTATTTAAGCTTTCCTGTTAATGTGCCACGGTGACGCCAAGTTGCTGATCACTATCCACATATTTGCGGATGATAGAAACTTCAACCCGGCGGTTCTGCGCTCGGCCTTCGGCCGTATCGTTGCTGGCGACTGGATGATATTCCCCGTATCCGATGGCGCTGAATTTTTTCGGGTCAAGCTTTTCGTTAAGGAGTAATACCTTCATAAAATTAAGTGCCCGAACCGAGCTTAAATCCCAGTTGGATGGAAATTCATAGTTATCGATCGGCACGTTGTCCGTATGGCCGGATACGATCACTTCATAGTCCGGGAACTTCTGGAGCATCGTCGAAATCGCTTTGGCCAGCATCCGAGCGTCCGGTTTCACATCTGCCTCCGCGGAAGGGAATAGGGCTTTATCACTAATGGTGATCATGAGCTGAGACTGATTCAGTTTGGTTTCAAGATCGTCAGTTAACCCGTTGTTCTTGATGTAGGTATCCAGTTGTTTCTTGAGAGCCTCCAGATCCTCCTGCTCTTTCTTTGCCAGCTGGTTCTTCTTGGTGATGAGATCACTTGAGGCTGATTTAGTGGTTTTGCTTTCCGTGTTCGCGTCGCTTGTGCTCTTACTCATAGAACTTTGATCAAGGACACCGCTTCCGCCGGTGAGTACGCTATTGAACGCTTCAGCCATTTCTTGAAACTTCTGTACGTTGACGGTACTCATACCGAACAATACGATGAACATTGCGAGTAGCAGTGTCATCAAATCGGAATACGGCAGCAGCCAGCTCTCATCGGAATGCTCCTCGTGATCCTGGTGCTTTTTATTCTTTTTGCTCACCCTCACCCGCCCCCTTTTCTAGAATCTCCGCTCGTTCGGCAGGGGTTAAAAATACAGCCAGCTTTTGCTGGATGGCGATGGTGGAGACGCCGGATTGAATCGAGAGTAATCCCTCAACCATCATTAAACGAATCTCCATCTCTTTCTTGGAGAGTCGCTTCAGCTTATTGGAAATCGGGTGCCACAAAACATAACCTGTGAAAATACCGAAGATCGTTGCGATAAATGCTCCGGAAATAGCGTGGGACAACTTCGCAATATCGCTCATATCCGAGAGGGCCGCAATCAGACCAACAACCGCACCGAGAACACCGAGGGTAGGCGCGTACATCCCGGCTTGGGAGAAGATCAACGCTCCGACTTTATGACGTTCTTCTGTGGCTGCGATGTCTTCCGTCAGCACATCCTGGACAAACTCCTGGTCATTACCGTCGATAATCATCCGCATGCCGCCGCGAAGGAAATCATCGTCGATTTCCTCGACCTTGGCTTCGAGCGCAAGCAAGCCTTCGCGCCGGGTAATGGTCGCCCATTCCGTAAACAGCGTGATAAGCTCGGCCTTGGTGATCATCTTTTGCTTCACGAATGTCATCTTGAGCAATATAGGGAATTTCTTCAGCTCGGCCATCGGGAAGGCCATGAAGAGCGTAGCCGCGGTCCCGACGAATATAATGACAAAGGCCGCAGGGTTGGAGATCAGGCTGTGAATCGGCGCCCCTTTTAGAAACATCCCTAAAATGAGCGAGACTATTCCGAGAATAAGTCCAATAATTGTTGAAATTTCCATTATGCACCTCGTCCTTGAGATAGATTGAACCTTGCTTTGCCTATCCGCATCCTTGCGGAGAAGCGGCAACACTTCCTGCCTAAAAAACGATTTATCTACTTTATCGACAGATTTGCCTTTTTTTTTAAGTGGTTTTTTCCGGTATAATAGGATCAAAGCCTAGATGATGATGGCTGAAAGGGAGGAAACCGCAGTGGGCGTAAAGCATGGAAGAGATTATGAATTTATTTTGGCTGATTTGACAGAAGCGGTTGGCCGAATTTCCGATAGCTATCTATTTTTTGAGATGGATCCCCTGGAGTGGGAAGTACTGCAAAACAAGGACCGACTGGAGGTGCAGGAGGCACTTGCAGAGGATTTATTCTTTGCCTTAGGGACAGAGCCAATGATTGAGGTTGGCAGTGCTATGGTTATTTATGATCCGGAGGGACACCGTATCAATTTTCTGATCGGTGAGGAGGAGTTAACCTCCGTTACTTTAATATAATCTGCTTAGAACAGCTAGTCTTATTCTGATTTTGTTTGTACTCTTCTCCATGGTAAAATACTGAATATCGAGGGTCTTGATAAACGGGTGCGTTTCTGGCAGGCATGTCTGTAACCACCGTAGAAGCATGAAGGGATTAGCATAGGAATACAATAAAACGAGGACGTAGCCGGAAGATGAATCTTCATGTCCTAGTGCGCTAACGAATCCTTTATCATCAGTTTTTTTGAAGAGAACGGGGAGGAAGAATTATGCCGTTTACATCACAAGAAGTAGAAGCTCATTTGGAAAAGCTGGACGGTTGGGAGCTCGAGGAAGGCCGATGGATTGTCCGTAAGTATATGTTCTCCAATTATATGAAAGGGATTGCATTTGTCGATGAGGTGGCTGCAATCTCGGAGGCTTTCAACCACCATCCCTTTATTACGATTGATTATAAAACGGTAACGCTTCGGCTGACCTCTTGGGAAGACGGAGGAATTACAGCAGTAGATATAAAGGAAGCGCAGCAGTACAACGAAGCGTTTGAGAAAATGCGCGCTGCCGACTAACAAGCCAAGGAGTCATTCTTCAGTAAAAATGCCCACCGGGAACCTGTAAAGTTCTCGGCGGGCATTTTCTCTTATGTTGTTATTTCTTGTCTGCAAGCCACATAGCGACGTTAGCAATTTCTTCTTCCTTCAGCCGATCCTTGAAAGAAGGCATCGATCCGCCACTCTTGCCTTTGGTGATGATTCCGTACAGTTGCTCAGCCGACAGTTGAGAGCCGATCTTTTGGAGATTCGGGCCTATCGCTCCCTGCAACGCGTCGCCGTGGCACGAGATGCAGTTTGCTTTAACCGTGGCTTCCGCCCCTGCGGCATTCATCGTAATTTCAGGCAATGTCGGTTTAGCTTCTTGCTCGGCCTGTTCCCGGCTAGGTAAGGTGAACATTAATACGATGGCCAAAGCACACGCCGCAAAGAACAGTCCGCTCATGATCCATTTCTGCATTCCGATCGCCCCTCCTATGTAAGCTACGTTTTCCATTATAACGGAACATGCCGTCAGATCATAGCCTTTGTGTCAAAATAAGGAACGATTTTAGCCCATAATTCACAAAAATTGTATTAAAAATCATAGACGCTACGATAACGTTGCTATTAGCTTTTCTGGTTAGTCAAACTATTTTTGGTACACCATGCAGTAAAAAGGTTTAGAAATGCCTCCGGGAGTCATTTTCTCGTATAGATCAGTGATCATAAAACCTGCTTTTTGGTAAGCGCGGATCGCTCGTGTATTCCAGGTCAACACTTCGAGGTCTATTTCATTGTCAGGCGTTCGGTGCAGCGCTTCCTCGACGATAGCTTGCACAAAATCCTTACCCCACCCATAGCCACAAAGCTCAGGCTTCATCCCGATGCCAAGCCGGGTAACGCCCTCCAGAGGGAAATATTGAGCAAATCCGGCGAGAATATCATTCTCATCCACTACGGACACATATTGCTCCGATCTTATTACGGGATTGCCGAATTCTACGTCGAGCGCTTTCATTTGTTCCCACGGGAGCCAACTATAGATATCATAAGGAGAGTGATAGCGCCAGGTGCAAATTTCCGCGCCGTGGGATTCCTCCATGGGCACGATGTGAAACGTTAGAGTCGGTTTATTCATTTTTCTCCTCCTTTGACCAGTAGGAATACGATGATACAACCGCTGGTTTCCTTAACCTCACTGTAACGGGTATTACCCCTATTGTAAAGGTTTGGAAAGAGAGGACTAACAAGGATTTAGGTTAAATACCGTAAGTTTCCAGCAACCTTTCTAAGCCCTTCTGCGTTATATAGTCGGAGCTGATAAAAAAAGAAGCCACAAGCGATTCCAAAGGAGAATCACCTTGCGGCTTTCGGTTCATGAGTAGGTCCATTTATTCAAGAAATTACAGCTCCGATGCATAGACGGAATATCCGTATTTGCTCAGAACACGTTTAGCACCAGCGTAGCGTATCTTATAATATTTGCTATTTAGCTTATCGATTCGGATCCCTTTGGAGGCCGAGGCGTGTGCAAACTCTCCGTCTCCGACATAAATACCTACATGCGATATTTTTCCTTTGCCCTGCGTTTTAAAGAAGACGAGATCGCCTGCTTTCAGCTGGCTTTTGGATATTGTGGTTCCTTGCTTGAACTGGGCAGTCGATACGCGTGGGAGCTTGATCCCCATTTTACTAAACACATATCTGGTAAATCCGGAGCAATCAAATCCTGAAGTACTGGTTCCACCCCACTTGTAAGGCGTTCCATACACGGAATCGACGATACTGCTTAATGGTGTTGATGAAGCGTGCGCAGAACCGCTACCGGCTCCCATACTGAATAAAATAGCCAAACTCGTTACCGCTGCTGTCAAAGTCTTTCTCAAGATGTCAAACTCCTTCCAAGGCCTGCGAGGTTAGCTTAAGGGTTCGGTTGAAGGTTCCCTATGATCCCTCTGAAGCAAGATCAATTCACCCTGGTGTATGGTTCCCCCGTTCCCCGGGTGCGTAGGAATTCGGCAGTTTCGTGTAGTATGCACCCCAAAACGACGTCGCTAACACTAATTACAAAGTTGTTACTATTTACTCTGGTTATTTTACCAGGGTCGTCCAGAATTGACAAGGCAAAATAATATTTATGCAGAAAAAGGAAATTCTTGTCCTCGTTTCAAATATCGAAAAACCGGTTAACGTATTTTAAATAATAAAAAAATATAACGAAAAAACCCGCAGGGACGATTGTTGTAATCATCTCTACGGGCTTTATGTAGGTGTTACTTTTACTCTACGTTATCTTGATCTCCGCCGTCTGTAGCCACGTCTTCGTATTTGTCGGTACTCATAATTCTTTTAGCACCAACATAACGTTCAACGTAATACTTGTCACTGAGATTGCTGATCACTACGCCTTTCGAAGAAGAGGCATGTGCAAATTTACCATCGCCGACGAATACACCAACATGGGAAACGCCTTTGCCGGAAGTATTAAAGAATACCAGATCGCCAGCAATCAACTCATCTTTGGATACGGCAGTTCCCATTTTATATTGAGAGCCGGATTGGTGAGGAAGTTTAATACCGAGATGAGAAAATACATACTTCGTAAATCCAGAGCAGTCGAACCCGGATGTACTCGTTCCGCCGGAAACATAATCGGTACCAATTGCTGAGCTAACGACATTGTCCAATTTAGAATCCGCGAAAACGCTACCAGTTCCGATGGTGAAAAGCAAGGCAAAACTTACTGCAGCTACGGTTAAACGCTTTTTCAAGAAGTTATGCTCCTTCCAATGCCTACGAGGTTAGCTTAAGGATTCGGTTGAAGGTCCCCTATGATCCCTCTATTACGAGATCAATTCACCCAAAGTGGTTCCCCCGTTTCCCCCGGTGTAGGGAATTCGGCTCTGATTTCACACCTGAAATTAAGTATTCGACACCCAATGCTAAATTCCTGCTAAAGGTGACAAAATTAATTACAAAACTGTTACTGAATTTGTGTTGCTGTTATTGTAACAAAGCCAGGTATCTTTTGGCAATGGTTAATTTACAAGATTTTGAGACCAAAATATAACACAAGGCCCCCGCAAATTAGCGAAGGCCTTGTGTTTATTAGGATTGGAAATGATGAAAAAAAATTAACTATTTTGTGTCTTTGCTTGCCAAAGTTGATATTGAGAGGTTACTCGCCAAATTTTAAAGGTACTTCGAAAGAGAGGATAGGTCTGTTGAAGAATTAATGCGAGCATTCCGGTCCAGAACCATGAGGCCGCACCAAACAGCAGAAAGAGAAGAAGACCGAAGGCGCAAAGAAGGAGTGAAATTCCGATTCCCTCAAGAATATGCTTAAAACAGAGAATTAAAGAGTTCCAGATTCCGGATTTAAACAAATAGCCGAACTGGGCGAAAAGCAGGGACTGGCGGACTACCCAGCCATAAGTGAGCCACCCCAAAATGTATGCAAGGGCAATGAGCCATGGAGTGGCACTGCTGTTAGTGCTCAGAATTTTTGGCCAAAGGGACGTTAATCCAGGTACTACCCAAAGGGCCGGTAACAAAATCAAGACGAGCTCGATCAAGTAGAACAGTGAAACAGGTTTCCACCATTTTTTCATCCCTTGGAAGAGGGGAAGGCCGTTCGCCCGGCTCTCCGCAGGAACAAGCCCGTAGAGAATCCCGGCCTGGAAAAGAGGGGTTAGCAGCAGGCGAAGTATAGCCATCCCAATCAAAAGCCCGAGGTAAAGACGAATTTCCGGGCTGCTACTCAAATTAATCTCCCCCTCTAATAAGAACAGAATCCGGCTGAGCCCCGTTGGGGGAGGGTCTGGGTATCTTTGCAGCAGTGCTGTTACGGCGGTATCGACAAGTCGGTAAAGGAACAGTCCCCAAAGGAGCTGGTACAAGAACAGTATGATGACAGAGGGAAATTGGCTTTTTACCAAGCCCAAACCTTGACGAATATAGGTCATTTTTTTTCCTGCCCTCCTAAAAAGATTGAGCTTGCATTGAAAAGCAGATCACCATAGGAGCGTCCCGAGTAGAGCTTCAAGCAGCTTGGAGACACTCATATTGGAACGGGAACGGGTCGGCTCAGGGATCTCGGCTTTTAAGTAGTTGTTGATGTGTTTATTTTCAACGACGAGCGTATAGTTGGGATCGATCTGTACCCAAGCTACAGGTTCCTTGTACTTCAGCTTCAGCTCTACGCGGTCGTTCTCCCCGTTCCACTGCTTACGGACGCTATGCCCATCCTTGAAGGTAATGAGCAGCGGAACCTTAGGGTGAGTAGCCCCTTTACGCGAGATGATGACTTTCGATTCATAGATTTGCCCGCCCTCTTGTTGGCGAATAGGGGACACCTTGATAGCATCAACAGAGAAATCGGCCATCTTACCATCGTAGACGTATTGCGAGAAATAGGACTTCCAGCTGCGCCCCGTCGCCTGCTCGACGACACGCTGGAAATCGGACGTCGTAGGGTGCTTGAACCGATATCTGCCGCTGTAAGCAGAAAGAATCCTGTTCATTGTACTGCTTCCAACTTGCCGCTCGATATCGAGAAGAATCAATTTGCCGCGGTAATAGACGTTTTTAGCATAGTTATCCTGGCTATATTTCCAGGCATTCTGGGTCAGCGGAGCCGGCGAGGAGATCAGGGCCGCCTGGATTGGCAGATTCGGGGCTAATCCGAACTCCTGCTCCATCAACTTATCTTCAGCGTAGGAGGTGAAAGCTTCGTCCAGCCATGCCTCTTCAAATTCGTTGCTTGCGATCATTCCGTAAAAGAATTGATGCCCGATTTCGTGAATGACCGTTCGCTCTAACTCGTCGTAGCCGGGGGAGTCACTGTTTGCGCCAAAGGCGGTCACGAGCGTCGGATATTCCATGCCCCCAGCTCCGTTCCCCGCAGCAGGCGGGACAACGACGGATAGCGTAGAGTATGGGTAGCGGCCGTACCATTTGCTGAAGTTGGACAGCGCAACCTTGGCAGCGTAGAAATAACGTTCCTTTAGATCCTTATGGGCGGGGTCCAAATATAGCTTGATACGTACGCCCGGAACCTCTGGAGAGGAGAACGGCTCTTCCGCGTAGATAAAGTCAGGCGAAGCAGACCAAGCAAAATCATGAACATCGTCGGCGTAATACTGTACCGTTTTGCGTCCGTCCTTGACTGCAGCTTTTTTCGTCTGAAAACCGGTGGCGGCCACGATGTATGTATCCGGCACATTGATCCTCACGTTGTATATGCCAAAATCGGAATAAAACTCGGAGTTCCCGTGATATTGGTGCAAGTTCCAGCCCTCCGTCGTTCTTCCACGCGTTCCCACAGGCTCATAGACGCTGATCTTCGGAAACCACTGCCCTGCCATTACAAAATCCCCAGCTGTCCCCATACGGGCAAAAATTTTCGGAAGCTTGACCGTGAATTTCATCCGAAGGGTTAGACTGTCGCCTCCTTGAACCGAAACGGGCAGGCGAACCTTGGCTAAGGTTTTATCCTTCGTGTTGCCGTCGTCGGGCTGTACATATTGAATCCGGTGGAGCAGGGATATTCCGTCGGTCGTTCGCAGCTCGGTAATTTCCATAGAGCCAAAGCCGTCTTTGGGCATGACGTCACCACGGAGCTTGCCGCCGGATTCCTTCATAAATGTCGTATCAGAGGAGGCAAAGGCGTTAGGGTACAGATGAAAATATACTTCGTTAATCGTTTTTTTGCCGGGGTGCTTCCAGGTTAACGTCTCCCAGCCGGTCAGTGTATCCTTGCTCTCATCCAGTTTCACATCAATGTGATACTCGGCAATCCGGTTGCTGAGTATCTCCGCTTTTGGCAGCTGGATACTTTCTGTTTGCGGCACTGGCGGCGGTGTTTGTCCAGTTTTCTGGACAGCCTTGGGCTTGACCTTATCCGGAGCGAACGAAGACTGGGATTCAGGCCCGGCGTATAAGCGGTAACCGATCGTTCCGAGGGTGAGGCATAAGGCAATAGCGAAAATACTGTAGGTTATAGTACGTCGGGTCATACAATGGATACCTCCCGTTGACAAGCATCTACAGCATGTATATGTTTGCATTTGGCAGATTATTAGCTAAAATTGAATTAATCTAAAATCGAAAAAAAGAGTCTAGCTACAGCAGG
The DNA here is from genome assembly GCF_042678945.1 of Paenibacillus puldeungensis. Lineage (NCBI taxonomy): Bacteria > Bacillati > Bacillota > Bacilli > Caryophanales > Paenibacillaceae > Paenibacillus > Paenibacillus puldeungensis. The sequence goes on from NZ_JBHTLM010000029.1 coordinate 26,462, forward strand.
TAAATAGCCGCTCTGCAAGGAGAGGTGCAATTGCAAATTGCAGGTCTGTGGGAAATTGGAGGGAATTATGGATCAATCACCGAAAACGGGGAAAAAGATATTTTCCTTAAATATCATCAGCAACGAGGAAAAAAGCAAGCACAAAGGATTTGGCGCCGGCTCTATCGATTTGAACAGCATGTCGCCGGTTATTATCGACGGGGATGAGGTTTACATCGATATCGGGGCGATGCACGCGAAGAGTAAAGTAGAGAAAGGAATTAAGTTCTCGACGAATCGCGAGGATGTGCCAGGCGGACGGCAGGTATGGCTCGTATGGGTCGCTGTGGATCGCGGGGAAGAGGGCCAGTTTTACGGCGGCATGACGGCCTGCGAGATGTGGATCGATACGGAAGCGCGGCGGGGCTGGAAAATTCTTGCCGACCATGTAAACAAAATGGATTACGCTCTCAAACGTAGAGTCATCTTGGATGGGTTGACGAGTGAGCAAAAAGCCGGGCTAAAGCGTCTGCTGACGGAGACGAATAGCGAATGGTGGGAACGGTCCCCGGATGCGCTGAAAGCGGCTCTGGAGTCCTAAGCGTGCGGATGAAGTTAGAGTGTTGGGAATAGAATGTTAGAAAAAAAGAAAGCGATAATTCGCTGGCATGAAGCCGCGGGTTATCGCTTTTTTGTAAGTTGTTGATAAGTGGACGGTTACTTGGACATATCAAACGTCTTGTGGACAACTTTGCTTGATCCGATGGCCTTCCAGTCAGATTTCAGGATGGAGCCATCGCGTCCAAGTATTACTCAACGGGCTCTTGTTTCGTTTTATCAGCAGCGACTGTAGCTGCAGGACGCAGAGGCGGAACGGCTCCTGCGGTGACTGCCAGGGACAGGACGAGAGCGGCTGCCGCAACTTTGGCAAAAGATTTCGAGTGCTTCAACTTTCATTGCCTCCTAAATCACGTGTTTTACACATAAGTGCGAAATACTACGTAGATTTAGACGGAGCAGAGATCGAAAAGTTGTGCCACAATATGGAATTTAATTAAAAATTTGTTTGCTTGTCTGGAGATTTTGATTGCACGGGGCCACCCGCTGGAGATCAACGGCCGAATGAATGAGCAGCCCTCAGCTATTATATAGAAGTGCTGCGTCTTGACCGTAGTCCAGCCACTGAATTTCCTCCTGCATTTCGATTAGTATTGTCGACTATTTTAGAATGACTGATAATTTGTTACCAGGATGATAATATCAGCGCTTAAAACGGTGAATGGCATTTACCTAAAAGGAGGTGCAAGGTATGGTCAAAATAACGGGTACACGTTCATACATCAAAGTTCAAATGGATGGAAAAGTAGTAAAGATTCCTGGTGAAATGATAGTTGGGGGATTTATTGCCTACAAGGATGCAATTACAGAGTGGGAGGAGCCTTATGGAGAGCCGATAGGTGTGGAAATAAGGGAGGAGTTAATTAAGCGAGTGGTTAGTAAAACAAAGGACTCCAATTTCGTAATTGTGTTTGAGTAAAATTAATTTCCCCAGTTTGAGTTAATTGCATTTTATACATTTATTTCACGCCCATACTTGGTTTTCGGAAGAGTAAATGCAAAAAGTACAGCTAAATGGTCACATTAGGATTGTAGACACGGAGTTAATCACGAATAGATGTACTTTTTACAATTAGTCGAGCAAGTTTCGGGATTTCGGGCAATTTAGATGCACTTTTTACATTTATCGTACACAGGTATGCGGATCGCGGCAAAGGTAATAGACAAATTACATGTGAAAAATACCTTGTATTGAAAAATGCCATTCGAGCAACTTTTCCAGACTACTCCCCACCCAGCTCATTCCAAACCTCAGCCTGCTTATCGATGATCGATACATAGCGGCTTTCGCGCAGGTAAAAACGCCACGGCTTGGCCGCGTACTCGGCGGCGTAGGCGATGTTGACCCGGGGCGCCTGCATTATGGCGCCAGCCCCCGCTTTCGCTCCGGCCCCTGCCTCCAGCCACAGCGGTGCGCCGGGCACCGTGAGCGGCTGGCCGTTCAGGGACTTGTCGATGCCAAGCGCCCGGCACAGCTTGCCGGGACCGCCGGATAAGTCGACCGGCCTTCGGGCCGGTGTGCCACGGTGCTCCCGCATCAGCGCCTCGTCGGCCGGAGTTAGCGGCTCCACGGCCCGGATCAATACCGCCTGCGGGTCATCCGCCGCGCCCATGACTACATTCAGGCAGTTATACATGCCGTAAATCAAATAGATGTAAGCGACGCCGCCCGCGGCGAACATAATTTCCGTGCGTGCGGTTCGCCGTCCCCCAAAAGCGTGGCTGCCTTTATCCTCTACGCCGCCGTAGCTCTCCGTTTCCACGATGCGGCAGCGAATGTCCCCGCTTTCCGTACGGCGGACAAGCGTATGCCCAAGCAACAAAGGCGCAGCCTCCAAGGCTGTGAGACGATAAAAGTCCGGCGGCAAGGGTTGCCCTGCCGTCATTCCAACAAATTCAATCATACTTCGAACGTATCCCCTTCAGTGGAAATTGGAAAAATGGAACCCTGCCATTATCGTATAAAACTCCGGCGATTTAGTCCATCCACCAACGCTTCAGATCGCTCCACCAGGAATGGCTTTCCTTCTCGTCCTTAACTGGCACCGGTACAGGCTCCGCCTTACCTTTACCATGTTCCTCGCAAAATTGCGTCGGTTCTGTTCCTCGTACAAAGACCTCCAGCTTCTTTTCGGGACAGTCCGCTGTCGCCAGCTTGCCAGTTTCCGGGTCGATATACACGCTCACAACGTCATCGGGAATCGGGAAAATTTTCGGCGGCACCTTTTCGAGCGCCTGCTCGGTATATTTGGCGAAAATCGGTGCAGCCTTGCGCGATTCCGTCGTACCGAGCGTCTTTCCCTTATCGTATCCGACCCATACGGCTGTGGAAAGCTCCGGCGTAAAGCCAACCAGCCAGGCATCGGTGCTGGTCGTACCGGTTTTGCCGGCAACCGGGCGTTTGATCTCGTTAGAGACCCGGTTCCCCGTACCACCGGTTTCAAATACGCTCTCCATCAAGCGCGTCAGCACGTACGCGGCGGCTGGCGGCACAATTTGTTCGGATTTCTCCGGTTCGGCCTCATACAGCACATGACCCTTTTCGTCGGTGATTTTGAGCACGGCCACCGCCTTAACATTCCGGCCTTGATTGCTGATCACGGCAAAGGCCGTAGCCATCTCAAACGGGCTGATCGGGGACGTGCCCAGCGCGAGGGAAGGTACCGGCTGCATCGGACTGGTGATGCCCATTTTTCGCCCCATTTCAATCACCTTTTCCGCACCGACGGTCAAAATGGTATTTACGGCATAAATATTGTCCGAGGCAGCGATCGCTTGGCGCATATCGATCTCACCTAAATATTTGTCACCAAAATTTTTCGGACTGTACGTTTTCCGGTTATCGTCATAGTGAAACAGCGTCGGCTGACTGCTGAACTTGCTGGCGCCCGTCATTTTCCCTGATGCTAAAGCCGTTAAATACATGATCGGTTTGAAGCTTGAGCCTGGCTGGCGTGTTTTGGCGAATACATGATTATATTGGCTTTCCGTGTAGTTGGCGCCGCCTACAAGCGCCCGGATATGGCCGTTTCTCGGATCGATGGAGATCAGGGCGGCTTCGAGCTCCGGCGTACTGGCGAGCTCCGAAGAAACTGCGGCCTCGGCGGCTTTTTGCGCATCCGGGTCAAGCGTTGTATAAATGTTTAATCCGCCATGTTCCAGCATCGCTTCATCAAAGCCGAGGTCTCCAATAACGATATTTTTCACATAATCGCGAAAGTAAGGAGCCTTGTCCACGGGTGGGCGCTGTTTGGGAGATTGAAATTTAAGCATTTCATTATAGGCCTGGTCAGCCTCTGCCTGGGTAATGTCTCCCGTATCGACAAGCGCCGACAGCACCGTGCGCTGGCGATCCTTCGCATTTTTCATATGATTGAGGGGCGAGTAATAGGTGGGTCCTTTGGGTACTCCAGCCAACATGGCGCTTTCAGCAAGGCTTAAATCCTTCGCGTGTTTGCCAAAATACATTTTTGCAGCCGCTTCAATCCCGTAGGCTCCGTGCCCGTAGTAAATTTCATTCAAATACATACGTAGAATATCGGCCTTACTGTACTTCATTTCAAGCTGGGCGGTGTAGATGGCCTCCTTCATCTTCCGAGACCACGTACGCTCATGCGACAAGTACAGGTTGCGCGCTAATTGCTGCGTCAGCGTACTAGCTCCCTGCACCTTACCCATTTCCTTGAGATTGACAAGAACCGCGCGGGTCATGCCTTTGAGATCAAAACCAAAATGCTTGTAAAACTGCCGGTCCTCTGTCGCAAGCGTCGATTTGATCAGCCATGGAGAGATTTGCTCGAGATCCACATTTTCACGGTTCCGGCCTCCGTCGGAGAAAACCGCAATCGTGTCTCCTTTGCTGTCGATGAGCAGTGAATTCCGGTCCGAGTCCGCAAGCGGTAGGTCGGCCTGGTACAAATAGAGCAGCAAGATCCCGGCGGCACATAGACCAAGAAGCCCGGCACCCAGCATAAACTTAAACAGGCGCACGAGCCGGCGTGGTTTTCGGTGATGGTATTTATCACTCCGAGCGAGTTTTTGCACGAAAGGGTCCCTCCTTTCCATCCGAAGCGGTGTGAAGCGCAGCCACCTTGTCATAACAGGTCAAACCTGTCGCAAGGGGCAGATCAAAGGGCAACGAGCTTCATTGTCTTTTTAGTATGGGAAAGTTTGGGTCAACTCATTCATAAAGAGCTAGAGGGATGAACCGATACTGTTGCAGCAATTAGGAAAATTATGTATAAGTAGTAATATCAACGGGGGAATTATTTGATTTTATTTGGGTAAAGGTGGCCTAAATGCGATGGAAAAAAGAAATAAGGTGGCTCTTGCTGTCTCGCTAATCATTATTTCACTAACAACTGCTATAACTGCATGCGATCATACACCTTGGCTGCAGACGCGAACACAGATTACTGAAGTGCCAAATCATTTGCCCTACCAAGCTATGAAGAACAGTACAGACTCTAGGGTTACAGAAAAGAAGGACACGAATTCAGGCAGCATATCGTTGATTAACCGGGTCACGCAAACGGGTTACAGTGCTTACACTGGATCTTTTACGACGGTCCCCGAGTAGGGCTACCACCCCCTTCCCATTTTGTGATATTATCGATGTTCTTTGGTACAATATAGGATGTGAAACTCGGCGAGATGTGAATCGGAAAAAAGCCCCCATAGCTTGAGGCTGTGGGTTGAATATGACGGTTGAAACACGATACAAGATAATCGGAAAGAAGGTAATCATACGATGGAATTGTGGTTTACGGAGAAGCAGACCCCTGTTTTTGGCATTACGGCAAAAATTCGCGAAACGTTGGTCACGGAAAAAACAGAGTACCAAGACTTGGCCATGATCGACACCGAGGAGTTCGGCCGCATGCTTGTCCTTGATGGCATGGTCATGACAACGATTAAGGATGAGTTCGTTTATCATGAAATGATGACACATCCAGTGCTCTTTACGCACCCGAATCCGAAGCAAGTGCTTGTCGTTGGCGGCGGCGACGGCGGGGTGATTCGTGAGGTGATCAAGCATCCTGAGGTCGAAAAAGCGGTACTCGTCGAAATTGACGGGAAAGTGATTGAATATTCGAAAAAATACCTGCCGGAAATCGCCGGTGAACTGGACAACCCTAGGGTTGAAGTGCAAGTGAACGACGGCTACATGCATATTATTGAAAGCAAAAATAAATACGACGTCATCATGGTCGATTCTACGGAACCGGTAGGACCGGCTGCGCCCCTCTTCGAACGCGGGTTCTATCAAGGAATTTACGAAGCGCTGAAGGATGACGGCATTTTTGTCGCGCAAACCGACAACCCTTGGTTTAAGGCGGATTTGATTCAAAAAGTAAACAAAGACGTGAAGGAGATCTTCCCGATCGTTCGGGTTTATGGCGCCAACATTCCAACCTATCCAAGCGGACTTTGGACATTCACAATGGGCAGCAAAACCTATGATCCGCTTGAAGTGGACGAAACGAAAATTCCTGAACTGGATACCAAGTACTACACCTCACGGATACATAAAGCGGCTTTTGCGCTGCCTAAATTTGTGGAAGACCTTGTAAAGTAGGGGAAACTGCCAAATGAAATTGGATCAAGCATATTCCGGCAACGTGTTTAGATCCTACTGAGCAAACACAAATCGCCGCGGCCAAGCTGATCTGCGAAATACTGCTCGGATTTGTGGAGTGAGACGAACGATTACGGACCCGTGCGGCATTAGAACGTACAGATATAAGCACATGAACACGTAAAAGAAGCACCCGTTATGACCTTTGTAGGGCGTTCGGGTGCTTCTTTGTGGCGAAATTCGAGTGACTGCTAAAATAGAGGTAAAAAATGGCCCTATTTGCCGAATAGAGAGGCAGCTAGCTGAAATAGGAGAGTTTTTTGGCCCTATTTTAGCAGATAGGTAGGAAATGAGACGTCTTTCAGGCGCATGGCGGTGAATAGGTACATAAATATCCCTTATTTTTCGAATATAGTGTCAAAGGGGTGAAATAGGGCCAATAAATACCCTTATTTCTATTCAGCCGCAAATAAGTGCCTAGGACTTTTTGAATAAGTCGTAAGGAGGAAAACATGCCATTTGCACCATGAGCTCAATAATCAAATTATGATAGTATGATTTATGTCACGAACGATGAATTTAAGGTAGGTGTCCTTATAAATATGAACAGATCGTCGCGCAACGTCCTTGCGTGGTTTATGATTTTTGTAGTCGTTTTGGTTTCCTCTTGGCTCTTTTACGGACCTTCTGAGGATAAATCGGGCTCATCCTCGGAAAGTTCCAAAACGGTGAAGACGACCGCAACCGCAATCGCAACAAATGAGGAAAAAGAAAATGCCTCCAATAATACAGCATTGCCGGAGAAATCTCCAACGGATTCTGCGGCAAAGGAAACGGATCAAGGTGAAGTTAAATCCCCGTATTTGTTGGATCATCTTCCGTTTAAGGAGGATGAAGTAAAGGTCATAACTGTAAAAATGGAAGGTTCGAGTAAAAAATTGCCCGAGGAAGGGCAACACTCTGTTCTGCAATCACTTCGACTTACAGATATGAAGGCCGCGGCTGCTGAAGCGGCTCCTTCTGGAGAAGCTGCGAAGAAAGCCCAACTGCATTTTACTTTGAACAAGAACAGTACAAGCTTTGATCTCATTTACAACCTAGCCAACAATTCGTTCGAGTATGATGGGCATACCTATTATGCCGATGACCAGGTTCTATTGCTGATGCAAAGCTTGTCCGGAGAACAGTCTGAAGTTGTGACACTGAGTACTTTGCAGGAAAGGGCTCAGGCTGAGGAACGAAAGACTGGCAATACTACCGCCGAAACAGAAGGTTTGGAAGCCAGTCAGGCTCTGGTGGACGGGTTGGACTACGAGAGCTGGGAGAAGCAGCTGGCGGAAACGAAATCATCGAATGATATCGTTTGGGAAATGCCGTATTACGACGACGGAATGGGGCAAGTGAAAAAGGCCCGAATCTATAAGGACGGCGTACTGGAGCTAAATCGGTTGATCGTATTCACGAAGTCTAACCATCAAACGGCAACCGGGGTCAAGGTAGGATTAACCAAAGAGAGCGTGAAGGATAAGTTAGGCTCCAAGGGACTGAAAGTAGCCAGCAGATGGAGATACAAAGTTGGCGATTATTATCGGTTCCATGTCTATTTCCAGGACGAAAAGGTTAAATATATCGCGATATCCCAGCCGCTGTGATATGAAGAGCGCCGCTATAGTAGCGGCGTTTTTTGTGCATGTAAGGCTTTGTCTTAAGGCTTCGCGTATTGAATTGGCGGGACGAACTGGATATAGTAGTACAGTAAGGAACGATTGTAATAAAGAGTGCGGTGAGCGATCACCATCTCAATAGAAGAATGGAGAATGGATGTTATGCCGGAGATGAGCCCGGTCCTAATCGTGCTGACAAGCCGTCAGGGAGAGGAAGAGACGGTACAGTCTTTTCACGGGGAAGCCGCGCTGCGTAAGGACACCGTGTACATCCGGTATACGGAACCCGAGGAGGGGACGGACGGCGGAGTGATACGTGCGATGGTGAAAATAACCGATCATGAGCTCAAAATTATGCGTCACGGGGTCGTGGAGTCGGAGCAAACATTTCGTAGCGGACAGCAGCTTCCTGGGTTTTACCGTTCCGCATTGACCCGTTTTCACTTGTCCACCGATACCCTGGCGCTAGAGTCCCGATTGAATGGCGTGTCCGGCATGGTGACTTGGGAATACGATTTGTACGTTTACGGTGAGTTATCGGGACATTTTGTTATCAGTTTACATATACAGGAGGAAGTTTAGAATGCCACAAAATCCATTGGAACAAATGAGTCAGACGCTGAAGGACGCGATCCTCGAAGCGATCGTTCAAGCCGGGCTTGCCCAGCGTGAGGAGATTCCGGCCATTGTGCTGGAAGTGCCGAAGGACAAAGCACATGGAGATTTTGCTACCAATGCCGCCATGCAGCTGACACGGATCGCAAAGAAAAATCCGCGTCAAATTGCCGAGGAGATCCTTGGAAAGTTCGACTATACGAAAGCGGGCATCGAAAAGGCGGAAATCGCCGGCCCGGGCTTTATCAATTTCACACTCAGCAAAAGCTATCTGTACCCGATTCTTTTGCAGGTTTACCGTGAAGGTAATAATTACGGGCGGACCGAGCAAGGACAGGGTAAAAAAGTTCAGGTCGAATTCGTCAGCGCCAACCCGACCGGCAGCCTGCATCTGGGACATGCCCGGGGCGCGGCCGTAGGCGATGCGCTCTGTAATGTGCTGGATTTTGCCGGCTATGACGTTACACGTGAATACTACATTAACGATGCCGGGAACCAAATCGTCAACATGAGCAAGTCCATTGAAGCAAGGTACCTTCAAGAACTGGGGCAGGACGCCGAAATGCCGGAGGATGGCTACCACGGGGAAGACATCAAAGGGTTCGCAAAAGAGTTGGTCGCTGAGCAAGGCGATAAGCTCCTTACGATGTCGCCGGAGGAACGGGCAGCCTTCTTGCGTAAATTTGGACTCGAGAAGGAACTCGCGAAGATCAAGCGCGACCTTGGCCGTTTCCGGGTGGGCTTTGATGTTTGGTTCAGCGAAACCTCCTTGTATGAGAACGGACAAGTCGAAGCCTCGCTCGAAGAGCTGCGCTCCAAAGGGCAAATCTATGAGCAGGACGGCGCGACCTGGCTGAAGACGACCGAATATGGCGATGACAAAGACCGCGTACTGGTGAAAAATGACGGAACCTATACTTATTTGACGCCGGATATCGCTTACCACCGGAATAAATACGACCGCGGCTTTGACCGCATTATCAACATTTGGGGCGCCGATCATCACGGCTACATCCCTCGTGTGAAAGCGGCTATGCAAGCCATCGGCAAAGACCCTGAGAAGCTCACCGTGCTGATCGCCCAAATGGTCAGCCTATTCCAGGACGGCGAGAAGGTGAAAATGTCCAAACGTACGGGCAAAGCCGTAACGATGGTTGACCTTATGGATGAAGTAGGCGTCGATCCGATCCGTTACTTCTTTACGATGCGCAGTATGGATTCGCATCTTGATTTTGACATGGACCTCGCCATTTCGACGTCCAATGAAAACCCGGTTTATTATGTGCAATACGCGCACGCCCGGATTTGCAGCATCTTCCGTCAAGCCGAGGAGCAAGGGATTGCAATTCCTGCACCGGAAAACGTCGACCTTACCAAGCTGACGGCCGAACACGAATTCGACCTGCTACGCAAGCTCGGCGAGCTGCCGGAGGAAATCGCTGTAGCTGCAGACAACTACGCACCGCATCGTCTGGTGCGTTACGTGTATGAGTTGGCCGCGCTGCTGCACAGCTACTACCGGGCCGAGCGCGTCATCACAGAAGACGCGGAGCAAACCGCGGCGCGTCTTGTACTGCTTGGCGCAGTCCGCACGGGACTGGCCAACGTGCTTGCTTTGATCGGCGTGTCCGCGCCGGAAAAGATGTAGAAACACTCCCGGGCTATCGCCGGGAGTGACCATTCACCCGCCTCTCGTAAAGGAGAGGCGGGTTTTTGCACGCGCCGCGGGCTGCCCGGCCGCCTGCGCGCTAGCTGCGCCGCCGCGGCCCCGCGCGAAGCAGCCGCGCCGCGCTGACCTCGCCAGCACCTCCCTTGGCTCTGGCCAGGGAGATGCTGGCGGGCAGCGGCCGCGCCGTGCGCCGCAGCCGGCGCTTGATGTCGCCCGGCTTCAGATCCGGGCGCAGTGCGAGCAGCAGGGCGACGGCCCCGCTGACATGGGACGTCGCCATCGATGTACCACTCATCTCGCGGTAGCCTCCCCCGACCCAGGCAGAGGTTATCTTTTCGCCGGGGGCATAAACATCAATGTACGGGCCATGGTTGCTGAAGGAGGCAATTTTGCCGTCTTTTCCCGTGGCGCCAACGGAAATAGTTTGCGGATAACGAGCCGGATAATCGGCGCCCCGGCTTTTTTTGTCATTGCCTGAGGAGGCGACGACAATAATTCCGGCGCTGTGGGCTTTCCGGATAACATTTTGCAAGGATTGGCTGTTGCTTTTCATGCCGAAGCTCATATTCACAATGTGCATCCGATTTCGGACACACCAGTCGATGCCGAGGATAATGTCTGAGACATAAGCCGATCCATTATGGTCAAACGCCTTGACGGGGAAGATGAGGGATCGGGGGGCTACCCCCATCATCCCTTGCGATCCACCGGAGGCGGCGATCGTTCCTGCTATATGTGTACCGTGTCCGTTGTCGTCGTATGGGAGGCTCACGCGATTGAGCAGATTGATTCCCCGTGCCAGGGAATGGCGTAGGTCAGGATGCCCAAAGTCAGCTCCTGTGTCGATCACCCCGATACGGATTCGGTATCCCGTCGATACGGACCAAGTTTCCGGTGCCCCGATCCGTTTTACTCCCCAGGGAATTCCAGTGCCTTGACCTTTGCTCTCGGGAGCGGAACTATGCACGCAGATTCTCGCATCTTCTTCAACCGCAAGTCCGAATCTTGAGGTAGCGGTTTTCCCGCGCAAGCCCAAGGGACATATGAGGGCCTGCAGCAGATAAGACGTTCTCACCTGCCGCAGTGCGGGATGCTGGCGTTTGTGCTTGAATAGCTGACGAACGCACTCGGCGTACTCAGCCGGATGCGAGAAGCGGATAATGTAGCGTCCGCTTTTTCCGGAGGTGTCGACATGGTCGTTTAAATAACGTAAAAATCCGGAGTAGTCCATTTATTGTAGCCCCTCCTGACGAAGCGTGTTGCAGTATACTATGACAAACCTCCAACCCCGGAATGGGGAAGGGGCCCTGTTTTCCGGGAAATGGGCCGAGAGCTGAATATAGGCTTGGAAACAGCGTGTCAAAGCGAGATTCTGGACATAGGATGAAGGGAGAGCCTTGTGGGGCTTTCGCTAACCTCAGAGGACGTGTGCGCCCTCTTGGGGAGGATACAGTCAAGGGGCGGGAGAGGCGATAGGCTTTTTCCGTCTCTTTCCTTTTGCTTGATGAAAAAAGGCAATCGATGCGGTGATACCTAGCGGGGTCATCTGTTTATTTTTTATAACTTGCAATTTAGTTCCAAATAGGTTTTACTTAGGTGTGATATGGATATGTTAGTGAAGGAAATCGATCCTAAGGATAGATTTTATCTTTGCTATAATGTAACTTTGCGTGAGAGGAAGTGTCCGTAACTTGAGTACCCCGCTGAATTTAAAAATCGACCCGGACAAGGTCCAGGAAATTCCAATGGTCGACTTGGCCTTTATGATTCTGAAAGCGGCAAATACGCCGTATTACTACCGTGACCTGATGAATGAAGTAGCTCAGCTCCGCGGCATGTCCGAGGAAGAGATCAATGAGGCTATCGCTCAACTTTATACGGAAATTAATATCGATGGTCGTTTTGCTTGCGTAGGCACCAACCTGTGGGGCCTGAAACGCTGGTATCCGGTTGACCGTAACGAGGATCCGGTTGGCAACGCCAAACGTCCGCGCATTATCAATGATGATGATGACGATCTGGAAGATGAGGACTTCACGGAAGAGGAAGATACGTACTCCTCGGATGATGATGATTTCGATGCCATCGATGAGGATCAGGATGGCGAGCTGTTCCCGGATGATGACGATGACGAAGTTGAGGAAGTGGAAGACGAAGGTCTGCTCGACGACGAGGACCTGGATGAAGAGGAAGATCTAGGCGAGGATGAAGATGACGCGGACGCCGACGAGGATTTTGACGACGACAGTGACGGCGACGACGATTGATCCGAGCTTTTGCAGGCTAATTTCAGCCAGATGCCCGTGCGATATTTTGTTTAGATAAAGAATTTGTTCCTCCTTGACACGAACAGGGGTAACGAGTAAACTATTGCATGGGCTTTTGATTCAAACTATAAAATATGAATTTTCTAAAAAGTGCCCCGGCTTATTCGGGTGTCACTTTTTTGTTTTTTTAGGCCCATTCGGCTATGTTTTACCGAACAATGGGTTAGGCTAATGAACTGAAGTTACCTGAATTTCTGGAATCTGACTTATTTGAACACGTACTACTTAGGAGGTTTTTATCAGTGGCAAAATATATTTTCGTAACAGGCGGAGTCGTATCGTCTTTAGGGAAAGGAATCACGGCAGCTTCACTCGGCAGGCTGCTGAAGAACAGAGGCTTGAAGGTAACGATCCAGAAATTCGATCCTTATATCAATGTCGATCCGGGAACGATGAGTCCGTATCAGCACGGGGAAGTGTTCGTTACGGATGACGGCGCCGAGACAGACTTGGATTTGGGCCATTATGAACGGTTTATTGACATCAACCTGTCGAAGAACAGCAATGTAACGACCGGGAAAATTTACTCCTCCGTCATTGGCAAAGAACGCCGCGGGGAATACCTAGGCGGTACGGTGCAGGTTATTCCGCATATTACGAATGAAATCAAAGAGCGTGTATTTCGCGCCGGCCGTGAAGCGGGCTCCGATGTCGTAATTACGGAAATCGGGGGAACCGTAGGGGACATTGAAAGCCTTCCATTCCTGGAGGCCATTCGTCAAATTAAGAGCGATATCGGACGCGAGAACGTAATGTATATCCACGTCACGCTCATCCCATATATCAAAGCCGCTGGTGAAGTGAAAACGAAGCCGACACAGCATAGTGTTAAAGAGCTGCGCAGCATCGGGATTCAGCCGAATGTGATCGTTTGCCGTACCGAACATGAGCTGTCGGATGACATGAAGGCGAAGATCGCCTTGTTCTGCGATATCGATGCCAATGCGGTAGTTGAGTGCCGGGATGCCGATACGCTGTATGAAGTGCCGTTAAACCTGCGCGACGAAGGCTTGGATGAAATCGTTGTGAATCACCTTAAACTGACGACTCCGGCACCGGATATGCGTGAATGGGAGAATCTTGTTGGACGGATCAACAAACTGGAAAGAACCGTTGAAATTGCGATTGTAGGTAAATACGTCGCTTTACACGATGCTTATTTGAGTGTAGTCGAGTCGCTTTCTCATGCCGGATTTGACGCTAATGCCGACGTGAAAATCCGCTGGGTGAATGCGGAGGAAGTTACGGAAGAGAATGTGGATGAGCTTCTTCGCGGTGTTGGCGGTATTCTCGTACCGGGCGGCTTCGGCGACCGGGGAATCGAAGGGAAAATTACAACGATTAAATTTGCTAGAGAGCGCAAAATCCCGTTCTTCGGCATTTGCCTAGGCATGCAGGTCGCCGTTGTGGAAATCGCTCGTTCCCTTGCAGGGCTGCAAGGCGCAAATAGCTCGGAGATCAATCCGTCAACCGAATATCCAGTAATCGACCTGCTTCCGGAACAGAAGGATATCGAGGATCTTGGCGGTACGATGCGACTTGGTCTATATCCTTGCAAACTTATACCGGGATCGCTTGCGATGCAGTGCTACAATGATGAGCTGGTTTATGAAAGACACCGTCACCGGTATGAATTCAATAATGCATACCGTGAAGCGATTGAAAAAGTGGGCTTGCGAATTTCCGGTACTTCGCCGGACGGACGTTTGGTTGAAATCGTTGAACTTCCGGACCACCCTTGGTTCCTTGCGGTTCAGTTCCATCCGGAGTTTACCTCCCGCCCGAACCGTCCGCAGCCTTTGTTCCGTGAATTTGTCAAAGCTTCGCTTGAGCACCTGTCATAGTCTTCCGAAGCCGATTGCAGCTTCACTTCTCCTCTGTGATCCGGCCCCGAACGATTTTTAAAATCTCTTCTGCCATTTAGAAGGGATTTCCAAATTGGGGGCGAAGTATTAATTATTACCAGGATTATATGGTGGAGTCAGTAGGAGGGTTTTTCGGTGGAAGAGAAGAAAGTATTGATCGTTGACGATCAGAATGGTATTCGCATTTTATTAATGGAAGTGTTTAGCAGCGAAGGATATAAGACGTTTCAAGCCGCCAATGGAAAAATGGCCTTGGAAATCGTTCGCAGTGATTCGCCGGATTTAGTGCTTCTCGACATGAAAATCCCGGGCATGGATGGACTCGAAATCCTTAAGCATATTAAAGAGGTCAATCCGGATATCAAGGTAATTATGATGACGGCGTACGGTGAACTCGACATGATTAAGGAAGCGACCGATCTAGGCGCCCTGATGCATTTTACGAAGCCGTTTGATATCGATGAGATGCGAATGGCCGTCAATATGCAACTGAAGGGCGGGGCCGTTCTTTAGTTAAGTTGAGGGTGCATCATGAATTCCTGCAGCTCCGAATTATAATTTAAACTTTTTCTTCCAAGAATAAATGAGTGCCTCCTTTTAGGGCTTTGGTGGAATTCCATCGCTCCTAGAAGGAGGTTTATTTTTGTCCTCAAATCTAACACATCCCGTTCACAACAGCCTGTAAAGCATGAATAGTAATTTTGACAGGTTGTGGTATAATAAGAAAGTGTGTGAATGTCGGCTAAATCAGATAAATCCAACATCCTTAGGAGGATTGAAACCTATGCCATTAGTATCAATGACAGACATGTTGAACAAAGCCCTCGCAGGCAAATATGCAGTAGGCCAATACAACATCAACAACCTTGAATGGACTCAAGCGATTCTTGGCGCTGCTGAAGAAGAGAAATCACCAGTAATTCTCGGCGTTTCCGAAGGTGCTGCTCGTCATATGGGCGGATTCTACACCATCGTTAAAATGGTGGAAGGCCTTATGCACGATATGAAAATCACTGTTCCGGTTGCAATCCATTTGGATCACGGTTCAAGCTTTGATAAATGTAAAGAAGCGATCGATGCCGGATTTACTTCCGTAATGATCGACGGTTCTCACCATCCAATCGATGAGAACATTGCAATGACGAAGAAAGTTGTTGAATACGCTCATTCCAAAGGCGTTTCCGTTGAAGCTGAAGTAGGTACTGTAGGCGGACAGGAAGACGACGTAGTTGGCGGCATCAAATATGCTGACTTGAACGAGTGCGTTCGCATCGTTAAGGAAACAGGTCTTGATACTTTGGCTCCGGCACTTGGCTCCGTTCATGGACCATACCATGGCGAACCAAACCTGGGCTTTAAAGAAATGGAAGAAATTCGCGATGCCGTGAAACTTCCACTCGTTCTTCATGGGGGGACAGGCATTCCAACTCATGACATCGAGAAAGCCATTTCGCTTGGAACTTCCAAAATCAATGTGAATACAGAAAACCAAATCGCGTTCACAAAAGCGGTTCGTGAAGTACTGGCTGCAAAACCAGACGCTTATGACCCACGTAAATACATCGTTCCTGGCCGCGACGCCATCAAACAAACCGTTGCTGGCAAAATCCGCGAGTTCGGTTCCAATAACAAAGCCTAAGTTTTTAATTTGCTCGTTTTTCGAGTACAATAGGCTAGAGAATTGGATTGTATGAAATTGTAGTTTAGGACAGATCAGGGGAACCGGGCTGTCCATCTGAATAGGGTGAATGGAGAGCACACCGCTTAGCCGGTGTCTTTCCATTTTCACCGCTAAAACAACGTGGCGCAACTCGCTTGCCGACGCAAAACACGTAGGGGGATCTTTGGACTTATGGAGAAATTAATGATCCGCGGCGGACGTCCGCTGCGCGGCAGCGTATCGATCAGCGGCGCTAAGAATAGTGCGATAGCTTTGATTCCGGCCGCGATCCTGGCTGAATCTGAAGTAGTGCTTGATAATCTGCCAATTCTGAGTGATGTGGCTGTTTACTCGGAAATTTTGGAGGAGCTCGGCGCTCGTGTTTTATGGGAAGGCAGTCAAATGAGAATTGATCCTTCCGCGATTGTATCGGTTCCAATGCCGAATGGACCTGTGAAAAAGCTGCGTGCTTCCTATTACATGATGGGGGCTCTGCTAGGGCGGTTTAAAGAAGCAACGGTTGGATTGCCGGGAGGCTGTAATTTTGAGCCTCGTCCGATTGATCAGCATATCAAAGGATTTGAAGCGCTTGGAGCTACTGTGACCAATGAGCACGGGGCTATTCATTTGCACGCGGATGAGCTGCGCGGCGCCAAGATCTACTTGGATGTCAGTAGCGTTGGAGCAACGATAAACATTATGCTGGCGGCTACAAGAGCCAAAGGTGCAACAGTGATCGAAAATGCGGCCAAAGAGCCTGAAATTATAGATGTAGCGACTTTGTTAAATGCTATGGGAGCAAGCATTAAAGGTGCCGGAACAGAGACCATTCGGATTGAAGGGGTATCTGAACTTAAAGGGTGCCGCCACTCTATTATTCCCGACCGGATCCAGGCCGGTACTTATATGATTGCGGCAGCGGCTACGCGCGGCGATGTACTGATCGACGGGGTTATACCTAAACATCTGGAGGCGCTTACGGCCAAGTTACTGGAAATGGGTGTTGGCGTTGAGGAGCTGGATGAAAGCATTCGTGTCATCGGCCATTCAAATTATGAACATGTCGATGTCAAGGCTTTAGTATATCCAGGGTTTCCTACCGATATTCAATCACCGATGACCAGCTTGCTTACTCAAGCACGTGGCGTTAGTGTATTAAGCGATTTTGTGTACAGCAACCGATTCAAACATGTACCCGAGCTAATTCGCATGGGGGCAAAAATCCGGGTAGAAGGTCGCTCTGCAATTATCGAGGGTGGACCGCTGAACGCCGCCAAAGTAAAGGCCGCGGATTTGCGCGCCGGTGCAGCACTTGTTGTTGCCGGGCTTACGGTTCAGGAAGGCATTACCGAGGTATCGGGCGTAGAGCTGATCGATCGCGGATATGACAACCTGGTTCCGAACTTACGGGCTTTAGGTGCAGACGTTTGGCGTCAGGCAGAATAACTACGCTATTTTTCGCATAAGTTGCCTGAGAAAGGGAATACTATGCCAGTAAGTCTATCAAAATCGGTTGTACTTCATAGATTGCATTAAAGTGAAAAAAATCGAATAGGTGGTTATTTTATTATGGATCTTCAAATCGCCGATTTGGAAGGGATGAAGCTCACCGAGCTGTACAAGCTGGCGAAGCAATATCAAATTCCATATTACGGTCAGTTGAAAAAGAAAGAATTGATTTTTGCTATTCTAAGAGCGCAAGCCGAGCAAAGCGGACTCATGTTTATGGAGGGCGTGCTCGAAATATTACCGGAAGGGTACGGTTTTCTAAGGCCGATCAACTATTTGCCCAGCACGGAAGATATTTATATATCCGCTTCGCAAATCCGCAAATTTGACCTGCGTACCGGTGACCTGGTCTCCGGAAAGTGTAGAACGCCGAAGGAAAATGAACGATATTTTGGACTGCTTCAGGTCAATGCTGTTAACGGAGAGAATCCTGCCATAGCCGCAGAAAGGCTGCATTTCCCGGCCCTTACTCCACTTTATCCGCAGAAGAAGCTAGTGCTGGAAACATCCCCAAATCATTTATCCACTCGCATTATGGATTTGCTTGCCCCGGTCGGACTCGGACAACGCGGTTTGATCGTGGCGCCGCCTAAAGCAGGAAAAACTCTACTTCTTAAAGAAATCGCCAACAGCATTTCCACCAACAATCCCGAGATCGAGTTATTCGTATTGCTAATCGACGAACGTCCTGAAGAGGTTACAGACATGCAGCGGTCGGTCAAAGGGGAGGTTATCGCTTCCACGTTTGATGAGCTTCCGGAAAATCATATCAAAGTGGCTGAACTCGTACTACAGCGCGCTATACGTCTAGTCGAGCATAAGAAGGATGTCGTGATTTTGCTGGATAGTATCACTCGGTTGGCCCGGGCGTACAACCTTGTTGTTCCTCCATCCGGCCGCACGCTGAGCGGGGGGATTGACCCGGCGGCATTCCACCGTCCGAAGCGGTTTTTCGGGTCGGCTCGTAACGTAGAGGAGGGCGGAAGCCTGACGATTTTGGCGACAGCGCTAGTAGATACAGGATCACGTATGGACGATATCATTTACGAAGAATTTAAGGGTACGGGCAATATGGAGCTTCATCTGGATCGGAAGCTGGCGGAACGCCGCATTTTCCCGGCAATCGATATTCGCCGCTCCGGTACGCGCCGCGAAGAAGTGTTGCTGACGAAGGAAGAGCTGGATACAATCTGGTCGATTCGTAAAAATATGAATGATTCCTACGATTTTGTGGAAGGATTCTTGAAAAAGCTGCGTGACAGCAGGACGAATGCAGAGTTCCTGGCTTCGTTCGATACCGCAGGGAATGCGGCCGAAAGCACAGGAACTACGCGCCGTCCGGTTCGCTCGGCATCCTCAGCTCCGCGGACTGGATCTTCAAAGAGTCCAGGAACGACACCTGGATCTGGCGTTTAGATAACAGTTTCGTAAGGTAACTTTAAACAGGCTCATTGGATTTAAGGGATAACCCTTTTTAAGCGAATAAGGAGAATGACATGCAATTAGTATATGCTGATGAACAAGGACAAGTTTACGATCATCCGTCTTTGTATGGTTTAGCGCGCAGTGCGGATATGATTGTAGAGATTATGGAAGACGAGCTTATTCCGCTCCCTGAGGGGGCTACATTGGTAGGTCTACCCTCTACCAGGCCGATTGGAATGGATCCGGACACCGGTGAAATGAAGCCGCTCCCCGGGAATGTGCAGGCTGTTGGGGCTCTGCTGCCGCAAGGATACACCCGGCTTTGTTTGCCAGGTTACGTCAAAACGGATAAGGAATATAAGCTGCCGCTATTCGGGTATTCGGCTGTTGTATGGAAGGATGGTCAATTTTATGTGACCGCCCGGCTGTCGGACGATCCTGAGAAGTGGAACCCGCTTAACTGTGATCCGCTTGAATTGAAAAAACAGGTTAAAGATTTTACGTCCCGTTATCCGGAAAACCGGCTTTACGAGCACTTATCCAATTGTGCGCTTGGCTACGAATGCTTGACGGCTTCCAACACATTTTTGAACCGTTGGGAAGGCGCGGTACCTGTTTCCTATTCCTGTAACGCCGGCTGCTTTGGTTGTATTTCCGAACAACCGGATGACAGCGGGTTTGTATCGCCCCAGACCCGGATGAATTTTCGGCCTCGTGTTGAGGAGTTAGTCCAAGTGATGCTGGAGCACTTAAAAACGCCGGAATCGATCATTAGCTTTGGGCAAGGCTGTGAAGGTGAGCCCTCCACCCAGGCCAAGCTTATCATCGAGTCAATCCGCGAGGTTCGGCGCCAGACCGATATGGGGTATATCAACATCAATACAAACGCCGGGCTGACCGATCATATTCGCGGCATCGTCGATGCCGGGCTGGACTTGATGCGAGTGAGTACGATCAGCGCTTTGGACGATCATTATAATGCTTACTATAAACCTCGGGGTTACACGCTCGCTAACGTTGAGAAATCTTTGCGTTATGCTTCGGAGCAAGGGGTCTATACCTCGATTAACTATCTGATCTTCCCTGGCGTAACCGACCGTGAGGAGGAAGTTGAGGCGATGATCGAATTCGCGAGACGCAGCAAGCTGAAGCTGATTCAGCTCCGCAATTTGAACATCGATCCCGAGAGCTATTTGGAGCTTATTCCAAAGGCCAAGGGCGATATTCTCGGCATGAAGCAGATGATTGAGATTTTCCAGGAGGAGCTACCGGATGTCGTCATCGGTTCTTATACACATGTTCCTCCCACGGAGTTGGCGCGAGTGAAGGTGCGCGGTTAAACGGAAATCGGCGCCTATCTCTTCTGGAAACATCCAATTGCAAAAGTTGCATTGGCCGTGCTATAATGCGTTTATGTGTCATTATAACTCTGTGCACGATTGAGGCCCAGGGCGGAAAGAGGTGAAAGTGATGAAAGAAGCTATTCAACCGAAATATCACGTGACTACGGTGACTTGCGCTTGCGGTAACACGTTTGAAACTGGTTCCGTAAAACAAGACCTGCGCGTTGAAATTTGCTCCAACTGCCATCCATTCTTCACAGGTAAGCAGAAATTCCTGGATGCTGGTGGACGTGTGGATAAATTCAAGAAGAAATTTGGTCTGTAAGGTTATAAGTGAAGAGCCCCTGCTCCTACGAGCAGGGGTTTTTTGTGAATAAATAACTTCTAGTGGCTCCGAGCTGCGGTGTGCTTTGTACAAGGGATTCTGTTTCTCGTCGTATCCAGTGGTGTCGGCGTTGGCAGGATCAGCAGCGCGGCAATTTAAATGTATTTATTACATTTATTTTTAACCATTTAGGCCATATAGCGTAAATAATTGCAAAAAGTGCATCTAAATCGAGGTAAATTGATGCAACCTATAGTTTTGAGTTGGTTTAGATGCATTTTCTACAACTAAACGAACAAAAGCGATATAAATCCATCAATTAGATGTAGAAAATACAACTAAACTCAGTTTCCTAGGCCTCCTCAAAAATCACGTAGGATGAGGGATTCATATTTTATAAGCACAGGCGGTACTCCACAATATGGAGCGCCTGAACGGTCATCAGGACGGTTAACTCAATATGGGACCACTTCGCATAAAAATGGCCTGACGATCATTGAATGCCGCCAGGCCATTTTTTCTATTACTTAAATTCAACGCTCTGCTTCAGGCTAGTCCATTCTTCGGCTTGAATTAGCCCAAGTCTCCAAAGCGCGATTCCTTTCAAATCATACCGCTTGGCGAGACCGGCCAGCGTCGTTACGGAGTTTCCGTCCTCATTATTAAGGTTAAGTCCCAAAATAAGCTTATCCTTAGTCGTTTCCTTTAACGCTAAACGGATTGCTTCATCCACTTTATTAGTGGGCTCCGGCGTTTTTGCGCTTTGTCCTGCCTGGTAATCATAGGCCATGATAACGAGTTCATCAGCAATATTGCCAAGCGCTTTATAATCATACCCATGATACGACGAATTCAGCGGATGAAGGGCGAGCGATAGCTTGAGACCGGCAGCATCGGTTTCCTTGGCAAGCGACTTAACGAATGCGGTAAAAGAGTCCTGCGTCGTTTTTCTATCTGTCGTGAGTCCGAGGCCCTCGAAATCGAGCATAATGCCCTGAAATGATTTTTCCGTCGCGGCGGAAATCATATCGCTGATCGCTTTTTGACGTAATTCGGAACTGCTGAGCAGTTTGGTCAATTCGCCTTTACTGTCGCTGGAATATACCATGAGATATGGCGAAGTATGGCTTTCTGCAGCGGAGCTGACCAGACTTTCAGCTGTAACATCTCCGGCTGGCTGCGGCATTTTAAAATCTTTGCCCGTTAGTGTGAATTGCCCGTTCTCATCGATTCGGCTCCAACCAAAGGCTACGGAATCCAGGCTCGGAATAGCCGATGCTTCCGAATAGGAGGAAATCGCATAGAAGCCGAGTGTATACATTCTTTTTTGCGGAGATGCGATGGTAACCGTTCGGGATACTTGATCCCAGCTTACCTTTGCCCCGAATTGCTGGCTGAAAAAGCTAAGCGGAATCAGCGTATTTCCGGCAATCGATTGCGGAGCTACCGCTAATTTCACTGAAGTATTATTAACAGTTGCGACTTTGTTGTTTAATTTTAATTGAACACGAACTGCATCAGGACCTTCGCCTTTAACAGCAGAAATAGTTTTTGCAGCCTGGTTCCAGGTTACAGGAATGCCCAAAGCCTCAGAGATCGACCGGAAGGGAACCATCGTGGTTCCATTGATAACGACAGGTTGTCCTGAAAATGACATTGGATATCCATCTAATAGGATCTGCACAGAAGGCGCCGCTTTTGCTTGTATAGGTTGAAGTCCGGTGAATCCTCCAATAAGAATAGAAGCGGCCAGAACTACTTTCCCCAAATGTTTCATTCGTTTCTCCTCTCATTCTATGATCTCCATGTCTATTTCTATTCTATTAATATACCAAAATATCAATAGGGTTGCATGCGAGGATGGGCCAATAGCTAACTTATATGGAGGATTTTTGCGGGCTGATAGCCAACTTCTTCCCCTCGGTTGCATTTTAAACAAGCATGAGATATACTTAGTTTCACCGTGCTAGATGGGGAGGTAGCGGTGCCCTGTAACTCGCAATCCGCTGTAGCGAGGTTGAAGTCCTGTTAGAGGTCTTGCCGATGTGGGGTCTGGCATTTATAGCAGATGTTGACGGACGGGTCCTCCGCAAGGAGTACCTGTGAACCTGGTCAGGTCCGGAAGGAAGCAGCCATAAGCAGTGTTACTCTTGTGCCGGAGGGTTGCCTGTCCCGAGTCGTGCTGTAAAGATGCCGCCCGGATCGCAACGATCAATAACAGGTGCACGGTTTATACTAGATAACAGACACATCTTTGTCCTTGGACAGAGATGTTTTTTTATGGGCAAAAAGTGGAATAGGGTGCAAACGCGAATAGAAGTTTTGCTCATCACGGGAGTATAGTATAATAAGGAAACGACAGATGTTTTTGAAGGAAAGAAAGAGGTGCCGCATATGGAGCATATTGCGCTGTACCGTGCTTGGCGGCCGCAGTCGTTTCAGGACATGGTTGGTCAACAGCATATCATCCGCACGCTGCAGAATGCGATTCGCGAACAGCGATTGTCGCATGCCTATCTGTTTAGCGGACCCCGTGGAACCGGTAAGACGAGTGCCGCGAAAATATTGGCCAAAGCCGTGAACTGCGAAAGAGGCCCGGCGGTGGAGCCGTGTAACGAGTGCGATTCATGCCGACGGATTACTGCGGGCGCTGTAATGGATGTGCTTGAAATTGACGCCGCTTCCAACCGGGGGGTTGAAGAAATTCGCGATCTCCGCGAAAAAGTAAAGTACGCCCCAACGGAAGTGCGGCAGAAGGTTTATATTATTGATGAAGTTCACATGCTGACGACGGAAGCATTTAATGCGCTGTTAAAAACGTTGGAGGAGCCGCCGCCTCACGTGATGTTTATTTTGGCGACAACCGAACCTCATCGGCTGCCGGCTACCGTTATATCGCGTTGTCAACGCTTCGATTTCCGCCGAGTATCTTTGGAGGAGCAAAGTGAGCGGCTGAAGTTTATTTGCGAGCAAGAGGGAATCCAGGCTGAGGATGATGCTATCGGGTATATCGCCAGGTTGTCCGACGGCGGAATGCGCGATGCGCTGAGTATTTTGGATCAGATAGCCTCTTTTTCAGGAGGGAAGGTTTCCTATCAGCAGGTTCTGGAGATGACGGGAGGAATTGCTTCCCGGCAGTTCGCCGAGCTGGCCAAAACGCTGCTCGAGGGCGACATCGGTAGCATGCTGCAGATGATCGACGGCTTTATGCAGGAAGGTAAAAGTGCCGATAAATGCATGGAGAACCTCTTGTATTATTTCCGCGATCTGTTGATGATCAAGATGGTGCCTAAAGCGGACAAGCTGACGGAACGAGTCCTTGATCCGCAGGATTTTGGAGAGATCGCGAAAGACTTCTCCCGTACCCAGCTGTTCCAAATCATCGAAACGCTGAATCGTTATCAGACAGAGATGAAGTACGCGCTGCAGCCGCAAACCTTGTTTGAAGTGGCTCTGCTAAAGCTATGTACCATTACAAATGAGGAAGATGCCACCGCCCATGAACCTGCTCAGAGTCAAAGCTCAGGAGCGGCTGCAGGGGCTGCCGAGGTAACTCAGCTTCGTCGCCAGGTCTCCGAGCTGGAGGCCAAGCTGGACCGGGCGCTGCAGGCAGGACTAGCGTCAGGCGGCTCGGGAACCGCTGTAGCGAACTCATCCAACCAGCGTGCGAGTCGTGCTTCGACTCCCAGGGTTGCATCCAAGGCGAAAATACCTGCCGGTATGGATCGCTATATTGCCGAGCGAAATAGCCCGTCTTTTATCACAATCCAGAATAAATGGAACCAGATCCTACAGGCCGTCAAAGAGGAGAAGGTTACGATTCACGCCTGGTTTATGAACGGAGAGCCGGTTTCTGCTTCGGATGATTCCGTACTCGTTGCTTTCAAGAATGACATCCACCGTGAAACGACGGAGAAGCCGGCCAACAAACAGCTGATCGAAAGCGTACTGGAGCGTCAGCTCGGTGCGCCGTACCATCTAGTTACGATGATGCTGAAGGATTGGAACGATGCCATTCAAGGGGCCGCTGAAGCACCTAAAGAGCCATTTGAGCTGGAACCCCTGCCAGAGGATGGGGGGGGCAGCAAAGAGCCTTGGGTTGACGAGGCTATCCAGATATTCGGTGACGATTTAGTCGTTATCAAGGAATGAGTGAATTGATTTACCAGCTTCGCAATCTGTGACATAATATAAAATCAATTAAAGGAGATGTGAACAACGTGAACAATATGAACCAAATGATGAAACAAGTGAAAAAAATGCAAGAGCAAATGCTAAAGGCCCAGGAAGAGCTAGGGAGTAAAACGGTGGAAGGAAGCGCAGGCGGCGGTGTAGTTACCGTTGAAGTCAATGGACATAAAAAGGTGCTGTCCCTGACTATCAAACCTGAAGCGGTAGATCCGGATGACGTAGAAATGCTACAGGACTTGGTCCTGACCGCTGTTAACGATGCCCTGAACAAAGCTGAAGAGCTTGCTAATCAGGATATGGGCAAATTTACAGGCGGAATGAAGATTCCTGGCCTGTTCTAATTTACTGACTGAAGGAGAAGGCCCCATTGTATTATCCCGAACCGATCGCAAAGCTGATCGATGCATTTACCCATCTGCCCGGCATTGGGCCGAAGACGGCAGCAAGGCTGGCTTTTCACGTGCTGAACATGAAAGAGGATGACGTCATCGACTTTGCGAAAGCGTTGGTGAGTGTTAAGCGCAATCTTCATTATTGCTCTGTCTGTTGCAATATCACAGACACCGATCCTTGCCGAATTTGCCAAGATAAGACCCGCGATCCATCTGTCATTTGCGTGGTGCAAGAGCCCAAAGACTTAGTGGCGATGGAACGGACAAAAGAGTTTGATGGTTATTATCATGTGCTGCAGGGGGCTATTTCGCCAATGGAGGGACTTGGCCCAGACGATATCCGGCTCAAGGAACTGCTTAACCGCCTTAGCGATGAACGCGTCAAGGAACTGATATTAGCGACCAACCCGAATATCGAAGGTGAGGCAACGGCTATGTATATTTCTCGCCTCGTCAAGCCTTTTGATATTCGCGTGACCCGGATCGCTCACGGATTGCCGGTCGGCGGAGATTTGGAATATGCGGATGAAGTTACGCTGTCCAAAGCGCTGGAGGGGCGACGGGAACTGAATTGATATCCGGGTAAATAGCGACTAAGAATAGAAGAACTTTGAATCCCAATTGATTTGGGTTTCAAAGTTCTTTTTTCATTTTCTGCGACTAGTTCTAAGTTTGTCCTTTCCCCGATACACATGAAATAGACAGGCTATTAAGGAGGGGATATAAGTTGAAATGGTGGAAGCTTCGGCTTGAGCAGCGTGCCAGGGCGGTACAGTTGAAGGAAGCGATGGAATACAAACGTTTACTTTATAAAGATGTCATGATTGCGTTTAAAGAATGGGAGCGAGCCTATAATGCTTTTCAAGAAGCTGTAGGTCATGATGAGGTCGATGTCGCGATATACACACTGGAAGCCGCTGAACGAAGATATCAGATCCAGCTAAAGGCGGCTAAACAGGCAAAACTAGAATGGGATGTTTTTAGGCAAGGTTCTTTTATGAACTAGTCTGAACATAGGAGGAACTGAGGTATGAGGCTTGTGCTAGCTGGTATCCTAATTGTATCGCTTATACTGCTTCTTTATATTGTGTTTTCGCGAAAAGCCGGATTCGCTTGGCTTACAAGGTTAGGGCTTCATGTTGTACTTGCGGCTTTAGGAATTTATCTCATTAATTTTTCCGGTTTGCTTACCGAAGTTTATATTCCTTTAAACCCTGTAACAATGAGTACGGTGCTCCTGCTGGGGCTGCCTGGCGTTGTTTTACTGTTAGCCTTAAAATTAGCCATTATCTAACTGTTGACGCAGAATTGTGTGTATGGTACATTATAAATCGCTTCTCCGATAGGACAAGCCAAGCATTGAAGAAAAAAACTTCCTCGAAAAAAAAGCTTGACTAAAGAGAAGGCAAGATGATATATTATAAAGGTCGCTGCTGAAACGAAAATGCGGCGGCGAAAACGAAGTTGATCTTTGAAAACTGAACAACGAGTGAGTATTAAAAGAGAATTAATTTCTCGTCAGTACGAAATGAGCTAAT
>NZ_JBHTLM010000030.1:0-52955 GCF_042678945.1 Paenibacillus puldeungensis
GCAAGCACTCTATCAGCTCCGCTCGACTTGCATGTATTAGGCACGCCGCCAGCGTTCGTCCTGAGCCAGGATCAAACTCTCCAATAAAGTTTTGATGCTTTATTTTAGAGCGATTAGCTCATTTCGTACTGACGATTAATAATAATCGTTTGAATCATTGACGTGATCCATTTGTTCAGTTTTCAAAGAACTTGCTTGCTATTGTTCTACCAAAGTCGACTCAAGTCAACTTTTGTCGAACAGTTATTTATATTAGCAGAGCTTTTAAATCGTGTCAACTTCTTTTTTTGTAACTATCTCATCTTTCGACAAGATGTTGTCCGAAGCGACAAGTAATAATTTATCATGCCCGCAACCATTTTGCAATATGAATGTTTTCCCATTTTTGGAGTGGATAATAATACTATAAGCCCACCCGCCATGAGCAAAGCACCCGTGGAAGAGAAATACATAATCCAGCCCAGAAAGTCCCCCGGCCAACCCGTGCACCAAAAGAACGCCTAGCAGCGGACTGGTTCATCCACCATCCGATAAAGCAGCAGAGTACAGTCCAACCGCAAGCCCAACTTGAAATGAAACCGTCCCTAGTCTTTTGGCAAAAAAGGGTTACCCCAAAAAAGTTATATGGGGCAACCCTTTAATAGTATAACGATTATTGCTTAACTGACCGTGATAGTGCCTCGTGAGCCATCCGTATCTTTACCTGCAGCTTTATCCTTGACGGCTTGGTCCAAAGCCGCCTGCCCCTGCTGTTGAATAGCCTTTAACGCATCATCCAGCGACTTCTTCTTATCCAGCACTTGCCCTATTTCCTTATCGAGAATCGTTTCGAATTCGTTATGAAACTTATTAGGGATTTTGTTGTTACTTTTTAAGGTGCCATCTAAAATAGGCTTCAGCTTATAGTATGGTTCTAGACTTGTCCCTTCATACTCTTTGAGGTATCCCATACGCGAGAGTAATCCGTTGCTGCCGATTGACTTCGATTTGATCTTGGCGAACTCATCCCCATTGATAAACTTTAAGAATTCCCAAGCTGCGTCCGTGTTCGGTGAATTCGCCTTAATGGCAAAAATATCACCGGGACTCGCGTCGCGTGTGCTATCCGGTTGAGTTGGATCTACCGGCCCCGCCACAATCCCAACTTGGAACGGCTTATAATTTTTTACTGCGTTTTTTGCATCTTTCAGATTCTCCAATATATAGGGGTCCCCTCTCGTGATCGCCATTCGCCCCATCAGGAACATTTGAGTTTTGTAGTAGTCTTCCATGGAACCGCTGAATCCGTTGTCTTTTGGTGAATATACAGCCTTTGAATTCATCGCGTCGATCGCCGTTTGATAAGCTTTTTTCCAGGAATCCGTATCGACCGTCACTTTCAGGGTGTCTGGATTGACATCCGTTAACCCTTCCGTTCTCCCGATCGCTTGCCCTAAGGCAGATACACCTAAGGAATATTCTGTACCGTAGCCATACACCCGGCTTTTATCATCTCCATCAGTAGGAAAGCGACGAGCCAGATCCAGCAGTTCCTGCCAGCTCATTCCGTCATGAGGAACATCTACCCCGTACTTTTTAAATAGATCGACATTATAAATGATGGCCTCTTGGTAAAAGTATGGGGACATTCCATACAGTTTTCCTCCGCCTAACTCCTTCATCTGTTCAAGCATGCCCGGAAAAAAGGATTCCGTATTGAACTTGTCCCGCTCTATAAGAGTATCTAGCTCAGCAAGCTTTCCTTCAGAGGCATAACTTGCAAAATTATTGTTGGGCAGCAGGATTACATCCGGCTGTTCCTTCTCCACAAATTCATCAAACGCCTTCTTATAGTCCTTGCCACTATTGTCAATCGCTTGTGTAGAGACGACCTGAATATCAATATTCGGGTGTTTCATCGTAAACAAATCCCCGTACTGCTGGAAAAAGTAGCTCTCATCAAAATACATCACCTTTAAGGTAGACGGCTGTTCAGTTTCTTTGGCCGGACCACTGCTGCACCCTGTAAATAACATGGCGCTTATTACTAGTAATAAAGCAGCCTTATGTAGCATTTTGTTCCTCATATTGCCCTCCTGATTAAATGAATAATTTTAATTTCATGGATAGAACGAAACGGACCTCTGAAAAGTTACCTTCTGAAGGAAGTTCTGATAATTTCAAGTTATCGTAAATTTTTGCAACACAAAAGGCCAAGCCTCACGCATCATTATGCGGAGCTTGACCTTTTGCTTAGGATTTGTTCAACTTATGCTACTTTGTCCCAGTCGAGGCTTGATCACTGCTTTCCGACTCTTTACCTTTCTCGGCATCCCGTTCTTTAATCGCTTGATCCAATTCTGCTTGCCCCTCTTCTTGAATCGTCGTCAGCGCCTCATCAATCGATTTCTGCTTGTCCGCGACCAGTCCGATTTCCTTCTCAATTAGAGGATGTAATTTCATATAAAAATCGAATGGGATTGGGTCCCCGGTACTTGATAGGTTGCTTTCCAGATCAGGCTTCAGCTTATAAAATGCTTCCAGACTATGGCCGTCGTATTCTGTGGAGTATCCCATGCGCGTGAGCAGCCCATTGCTTAAGTTTCTCGATTTGATTTTGGCGAACTCGTCCCCATTGACAAATTTGATAAACTCCCAGGCGGCATCTGCATTCTCAGAATTGGCCCGAATACAGAAAATCTCATTGACCGCCATATTGCGAGATTTATCCGGTTGAGACGGATCAACAGGACCGGCCACGATCCCAACACCAAATGGCTTGTAATCTTTTATAGCATTCTTTGCTTCCTTAATATTTTGCAAAATGTTAGTATTGCCTCTTGTCACCGCCATTCGTCCCATAAGGAAGAGCTGGCTTTTGTAATATTCCTCCATGGTGCCACCGTCAAAACCTCCATCTTTAGGGTTATAGATGGCCTTCGATTCTACTGCATCCATCGCCTGCTTGAACACCTTTTTCCATGAGTCCGTATTAATAGTTACCTTTTTGGTGTCGGGATTGATGTATTTCAAACCTTCCGTTGAGGCAATTTGTTGCGCCAAATCGTTAATTCCCATAGCGTATTCGTTTCCGAACCCATAAATTCGGCTTTTATCATCCCCATCGGTTGGAAAACGGCGAGCCAAATCCAGTAGCTCCTGCCAGGTGATCCCGTCCTTCGGGATGTCTACGCCATATTTTTTGAACAAATCGGCATTATAGAAAATCGCATCTCCATAAAATGAAGGAGCCAAACCATAAAGCTTCCCGCCACCCTGTTCTTTAAGCTGATCCAGCAGTGCGGGATAAATAGTGTCCGTGTTATACTTGTCACGCTGAATCAAGGTATCCAGCTCCATCAGCTTGCCATCTGCCGCATACTTGGCATAATTGTCCGTATTAAGCATAATGACATCCGGCTTTTCTTTCTCCACCAATTTGTCAAAGGCTTTGCTGTGATCTTTTTCCGGATCGTACTGGTTCATTCCACTGGTCGAAACAACCTCAACATCAATATTCGGATGCTTCATTGCGAACAAATCTCCATACTGCTTGAAAAAGTAGCTCTCATCCGAATACATGACTTTGAGCGTAGATTGCTTCTCCTGCTCTTTAGTCGGGGCGCTGCTGCAGCCGGCAAGCAGCAAAGTGCTGATGGCGAGCAAAGCGGCCTTATGTAACCATTTGTTTCTCATTTTGTCCTCCCACTTATTTTCTTTACTATCTCCTCCTCCCAAATAACGTCTTGCAAAAAAAATAGTTACGGCTTATTTCGTGCTATCTGATTCTTTCTTGGATGCCTTTTCCTTAATGGCTTTATCCAAGGCAGCCTGTCCTTGCTCTTGAATCGTCTTCAACGCTTCGTCCAGCGATTTCTTCTTGTCCACAACGAGTCCAATCTCTTTTTCAAGGAGCGGTCGATACTGGTCATAAAATTCATTAGGAATTTTCTCGCTACCATACCACTCTGAGCCTTTCATATCAGGTTTCAACTTATAGAAGGCTTCGAGACTATGTCCGTCATATTCCGTGGAATAACCCATTCTCGAAAGCAATCCATTGCTCATCGATCTTGATTTCACCTTTGCGAACTCATCACCATTAATAAACTTGATAAACTCCCATGCTGCGTCCGTATTCGGCGAATTAGCGCGGATCGCGAAAAGCTCACCTACGCCCGTATTTCTGGTTATATCCGGTGCAGCAGGATCGACTGGTCCAGCCACAATCCCGAGTTCAAAAGGTTTATAATCCTTAATTGCTGTTTTCGCATCCTTGTAGTTCTGTAAATCATAAGAACTGCCCATTGTCATCGCCATACGCCCCATTATGAAGGGTTGGCTTTTGTAATACTCTTCCATGGGACCGCCGTTAAAATTATCTTTGGGATTATAAACGGCTTTGGAGTCGATCGCATCAATTGCCATTTGATAAGCCTTTTTCCAGGAATCCGTGTTAATCGTCACTTTCAAGGTGTCCGGATTGATTGCCTTCAGCCCTTCTGTAGAAGCGATCGATTGAGCCAGGTCGTTGATCTGCATGGAATACTGTTCTCCAAAACCGTAAATGCGCGTCTTCTCATCTCCATCGGTAGGAAAGCGACGAGCCGTGTCAAGTAATTCCTGCCAGGTCATTCCGTCATGCGGTATTTCTACTCCATATTTTTTGAATAAATCCACATTGTAAAAAATGGCACTCCCATAAAAAGTTGGAGCCAGGCCATACAATTTGCCCCCGCCCTGCTCCTTAAGCTGCTCCAGCAAAGCGGGATAAATATTCTCCGTATTGTACTTATCACGCTGAATCAACGTATCAAGCTCTGTTAGCTTTCCATTCGAAGCGTATTCCGTGTAGTTTTCTTGATTTAGCATAATAACATCCGGCTGTTCCTTTTCAACAAACTCGTCAAACGCCTTTTTATAATCCTTGACTTCTCCGTTGTACATTGAATTTGTACTGATCACTTGAATTTCGATATTCGGATTTTTCATGGTGAACAAATCCCCGTATTGCTGAAAAAAATAATTTTCATCATGAAACATCACTTTCAAACTAGACGGCTGTTCCGCCTTTTTTGACGGAGTACTGCTGCAACCCGCGAAGAGCAAAGTACACATGCTAACCAATATCGCTTTGCGTAACCATTTCTTACTCATCTTATCCTCCCCATTAAAATTGTTAATATTAGTTCTATTAATAAAACGGTTCTCGAAGATAAATAGTTTCATAATAGTTTATATTTGGGAGTGATAACTTTATTTCACATAGTAAAAGGCCAAGCCTCCTGCACACTTGCAGGGACTTGACCTTCTCTTGTTTCGCTAAATATTAGCTTAAATTGCCTGGGACCGATTTGGACAACCGGCTTGTTTTCACGCTTGCTGCCTTGGCTGCAGGACGGATTACTTTCATCTTGTTCACCTCCTTAACTATTGGAAATGGGGTCATTCATTACTTATAACTCTGCTTCTTCCCGTTGGGCTTGGAGCCAAATAGTTCGCAGCGTCTTTTTGATCTGACGTTTCTCGTAAGAGCATGGACGATTTCCCGTACGCATCCGATACAGCGGGCAATGATTGCCCTGACAGGAAGGCCGGAAGAAGCAGCTTTGGCATTTCTCATTCGTTTCCTCGCCAGAGGTTGTCCAAAGCGCCAGCTTATCCATGTCCAGATCAAGGGTACCATCCTCATGGATTCGGCCAAGGCGGTTGTTGTCCTGCTCGATGGCGACCGAGCATTTGTAGAGCATTCCATCGGAACCTACGATCAGAGAGTTTGGTTTGGCGGCATAACATACCGCACCGGTCGGGAGCAAAATGTCTGAGATAAATGAACTCACTGTAAGCCCCTCGCGAATCGCCTGCTCGTTGAACTCCCATATTTTCGTGTCCTTCGTTTGGTCGTCGCACACCGGCAGATTAAGGTCATTCTCTCCGCCCATGCAGCCAACCGGCCGGAAATATACTTTAAAGCGCGAATCATCCGCAAACAGATCACGAAGGACCGGAATAAACTCTGATACCGCCTCAAGGTTGCTGTTATCGAAGTTCACGCGTAAGTTTATTTCAAATGGACGATCCACTTGCTTCAAGGATAGTAAATTGTCCACGATCGTCTGATAGGTCTCTCCGCCACCATTTAATCCGCGCCGCTTGTTGTGAACCTCGCCTTCTCCGTCGAGCGTCACCATGAAGCGCTCCACATGCAGATCAAGCATTTGCTCAAACCGCTCTCTCGTCAGAAAATAGCCGTTGGTCGACATCTCCGCCGCGTATACGGCACCATTTTGCTCGCAGGCAGCCATAAAAGAACGTGACAGCCGCTCAATGATATGCGGAACGAGCAGCGGTTCTCCGCCATGCCAGCTTATGGTAAGCTGGCTGAGCGTTTTTGCCCGGCCGGTCATATAAGCTTCAAGGCCCCGAATCACTTCCTCGCGCATTGAAGAGCGTGGAAAAGATTCGTAGCAATAATTGCAGCGGAAATTGCACGCCTCCGTTACCAGCAGTACAAGGTGCATCGAATCCTGGGCATGCATCGATTGATGGAGGAACAAAGCCCGCCGCATTTCATCTGTTTCAGCGGGGACTAGAAAACCTTGCTCAGTCAGCCCTGCGAACAGTGGAGGAGCCGGTTCGGGGACAGGGCTGGATGGCTTCAGCCAATCTAATACCTGGTTCCGTTCTGCCGCAGAGATAGAAGCGATCGCCCCAGTATAGCTGTTATACAGCATCAGGCCGCCGTCATCCGTTTCACTCTGCGCATTGAAGCGCGAAGGCTTCCACTGTAACGCGTCATGACTCATTTTCATTTCATCCTTTTGTGTTTAGATTTGTGAGCATTGTGCGCAAAAAAAGCACACTGCCATATCATGGGGGAAAACGGGGCAGAGTTTCAATGACGCGCGTCACTTTTCGAGAATCCGTGGGGGAAAATAAAAATCCTTACAACCAACAAAAAACCCCCGCTGCAGCAACATCATGTTGCCGCGTCGGAGGCGGTAAAATTGTAGCTCAGTCGCAGAATCTGTGCACAAATCACTTCATTAGCTATCCTGCTTCATTCAGCGTTTTCATTTAGCAGACGGATGAATTCATCCTCGTCTTCAATCACTTGAATGCCGAGCTCTTGTGCTTTGGCAAGCTTGCTGCCGGCCTTCTCGCCAGCGATGACCAGGTCGGTCTTC
The DNA here is from genome assembly GCF_042678945.1 of Paenibacillus puldeungensis. Classification (NCBI taxonomy): domain Bacteria; kingdom Bacillati; phylum Bacillota; class Bacilli; order Caryophanales; family Paenibacillaceae; genus Paenibacillus; species Paenibacillus puldeungensis. The sequence goes on from NZ_JBHTLM010000030.1 coordinate 7,167, forward strand.
TTGGACACGCTGCCGGTGACCTTGGCACCAAGTGCCTCCATACGTGCGGTCGCCTCGTCACGGCTAAGCTGCTGAAGCGTACCCGTCAGGACAACGGTTTTGCCGGTAAAGAAGGAGTTCACTGCGGCCGCCGATGATTTCTCTGGCGCTTTAGGGCTCACGCCTAACTCGAGCATTTTCTGTATCCCGGCTTGCTGGAACGGATCGGCGAAGAACGACACGATGCTTTCAGCTACGATGCCGCCGATGTCCGGTATTACCGTAAGCTCCTCCACGGTGGCAGACATGACGCTAGACAAATCCCGAAAATGATCAGCGAGGGCCTTAGTCGTCGATTTTCCGGTATTCGGAATGCCGAGCGCAAACAGGAAGGAGGCCAGATCGCGCCCTTTGCTCTCCTCGATCGCTTGTAGCAAATTGTTCGCCTTCTTCTCGCCAAACCGCTCCAGTTTGATAAGGTCATCAAACGTCAGTGTGTAAAGATCCGCCGGCTCATGCAGATGAAGTTCATCGAGCAGCTGCCCAGCCGTCTTTTCGCTGAACGTTTCGATGTCCATCGCATCCCGTGAGGCGAAGTGTGAGATCCGGGCAACGATTTGCGGCTTACACCCCAGCCGGTTGTTACAGAACAGATGCGCTCCGCGCTGCTCAAGCGGCGTGCCGCAGGCCGGGCATACCCCCGGATAAACGATTTCTGCGCCATCCTGGTCATCGGTTACTTTGCCGAGAATTTCCGGGATGACGTCATTAGAACGGCGGATAAACACACGGGTGCCGAGCGCAAACTTCAGGTTTTTCCGCTCGATGTCGCCGACATTGTTCAGTGTGCAGTTTTGCACCGTAACTCCTGCGAGCTCTACAGGTTCAACTTTGGCCAAAGGTGTAATTTTTCCGGTTCTGCCGACATTCCAGGAAACCGACTCCAGGATGGTCGTCGTCTCTTCCGCTTCGAATTTGAACGCAACCGCCCAACGCGGAAACTTGTCGGTGTAGCCAAGTACCTCACGCGTGCGCATATCAGTCAGCTTGATAACCGCTCCATCGATCAGAAAGTCAAGCGAGGAACGCTGTTCCTCGATATGCTTTAACTCACTCATCACGTGGTCGAAGCTATCATGATACGTTACATATGGACTTACCTTAAAGCGATTGTTCTTCAGGAAGTCCACCATTTCGCGATGATCGTGGAATTCCAGATTCTCCAAATACCCGACATTGTAGAAAAAGGCGCTTAGCTTACGCTCCGCTGTCGTCTTCGGATTGAGATTGCGAAGTGCTCCGGCTGCGGCGTTACGGGCATTTTTGAGCGGCTCCGCAGCGGTCTCATTATACTTGGCCAGTACGGACAGGTTCATGATGCCTTCGCCCTGCACTTCGAGGGTGCCTTCGCTAAATGGTATCGTGAGCGGCACGGATTTGATCGTCTTCACCTGCGCCAAAATGCCTTCACCGACAACGCCGTTGCCGCGAGTGGCCGCTTGAACGAGCTTGCCGTCCGTATACGTCAGGTTCAGGGTGAGGCCGTCAAATTTCAGCTCCAACACATACGTTGGAGACGGCAAAGGATTGGCCGGATTTTTGGCGTTGTAATCGGCAATCAGCTTGAGTGCACGGTTGTTCCAGCTTTGCAGCTGCTCCTCGTTCTGCGCTTTGTCGAGGCTCCAGAGTGAAGCTAGATGGCGGTGCGGCTTAAATCCTTGCAGCAATTCCCCGCCCACTCTAACCGTTGGCGAATCCGGTAGGGTAACCCCCGTCTGAGCCTCCAGTGCAGTCAGCTCATCGTACAGCAGATCGTATTCCTTGTCGCTAACGAGCGGCTGGTCCAAGGTATAGTAGTGGTAGTTGTACTGATTTAGCTGCTCGACGAGCTGCTCCATTTTTTGCATAGCATCCATGCAGGGACTTCCCCTCCTTAAATATGTATAGAAACGGAGGGCTGCTCCGTTTCTTTGGGACTTGTATTGGTGTGCGGCTCGGGGCGTCTGGTGCGATGCCCAAGGCCCTGGTGCATGGGCGCGGTACGCCTGATGCTTGGGTCGCCTGATGCAGGGGCGTTTGGTAGCTTGGGCACGGTGCATCTGATGCGTGCGCGGCTAGTGCGTGGGCGAAGCTCCGTGTACCGGTATCGGTTTGCTGGTTGCCCGCTGTGCCCTTAATCCGTGTATGGTGCTCCGTCTGGGCCCAATAAGGGTAAAAAAGGGCCATATTGATCCTAAAATAGTCATTTTCATTGAAATAGGGGTAAAAATAGGTCCTATTTCTTAAGAAATTCAAGTTTATGTGGTAAATCCGCGCAATCATTGCAAAATAGGACCATAAATTACCCCTATTCTCTCCCCGACGCCTTAAAATCCATAAATAGGTCCATAAAATGGACCTATTTCTTCTTATGATTAGTATTCCCCAAAAAGTTTGGGGATTCAATAGCCTGATTTGTTCATTTGTTAGCATCGGCCAAGTAACTAGCTGGCAGGGATATTTGACAATAGAGTTGATAGGCTGCTAAGAGCAGCTTAGTCGGTCACCTTCGTGATCGGCGCGAACCCGGCCAGAAGGCGCTTGACGCCGACTGGCGCTGGAAAAGCGATCTGGAGCTCCGTGTCGTTGCCGGAGCCCTTGATCGCCACGATGGTCCCAATGCCCCATTTGGCATGGGACACCTTGTCCCCGGCGCTGAAATCGCCGGGGTTCGCCGCAGGCTTGGCCGGCTCTGCCCCTGGCGCGCCGGTCGTCACGGTCACGCGGCCGCCGGATGGCGCCACGTGGCGTGCACCCGGGCCTTCGGCCGCCTGACGGTGGCCGAAGTTGCCCCCGCCGCCAGCGAAGCCGCGGCCGCTGTAGGCGCCGCCTGCGCCCGCGCCCCGGCGGTAGCGGTCGCGCGGGATGTTCGTATCTTCCTTGAGTTCCTCAGGAATCTCCTCAAGGAAGCGCGACGGTGGGTTCGCCGTCGTGCGCCCGAACAGCGTGCGCATTTGCGCGCACGAGAGGAACAGCTTCTCCTCGGCCCGCGTAATGCCTACGTAAGCAAGGCGCCGCTCCTCCTCCAGCTCCTCGTTGTCGAGAAAGGCGCGGCTGTGCGGGAACACCCCCTCCTCCATACCGACGATGAATACGACGGGGAACTCCAGGCCCTTGGCGCTGTGCATCGTCATCAGGACAACCGCATCGTCGTTCGGTTTATCCGCGTCGCCGTTATCGTTCATCGAGTCAATATCGGCGATCAGCGCCAGATCTGTAAGGAAGGAGACCAGCGTTTTATCCTCATTGTTTTTCTCAAATTCCATCGTCACCGACAGGAACTCGTCGATATTTTCCAGTCGGGAACGGGATTCCAGCGTATTCTCATTTTGCAGTTCAAGCCGATATTGCGACATTTCCAATATTTTTTCGGTTAACTCCGTGACCGACAGATACTCCACCATTTGATGCAGCCCGGCGATCATATCGTAGAACTCCACCAGCGCATTGCGTGTGCGACCGGCAAGCCCGAGATCGTCCACGTATTGCAGCACCCGGTAAATCGACGTACCGCGCTCAGCCGCTGCATCCGCGAGCTTCGCTACGGTCGTATCGCCGATGCCCCGCTTCGGCACGTTGATGACACGCGTCAAGCTGATATCGTCGTCCGGATTGGACAGCAGCCGCAGGTAAGCGAGCATGTCCTTGATCTCTTTTCGATCATAGAACTTAATGCCGCCAACAATCTGATACGGAATGTCCGACTTGATGAGAATTTCCTCGATCACCCGGGACTGGGCGTTCGTCCGGTACAAAATCGCGTGATCCCGGTAGGTACGCCCTTTTTTCACACTGCTATTAATTTCTGAGGTCACAAAATAACCCTCGTCATGCTCGGAATCGGCACGGTACACCTTGATCTTATCTCCGTCGCCCTTGTCCGTCCAAAGTCGCTTCGGCTTGCGCCCCGTGTTTTGACCGATAACGGCGTTGGCCGCATCCAGAATGGTCGAGGTGGAGCGGTAGTTTTGCTCCAGGAGAATCGTCTTCGCCTCAGGGTAATCCTTTTCAAAGTTCAGAATATTGCTGATATCCGCCCCGCGCCAGCGATAAATCGACTGGTCGCTATCGCCGACGACGCAGATGCGGTGATGCTTGTCCGCCAGCATCCGGCACAGCATATATTGGGCCCGGTTGGTATCCTGATATTCGTCGACGTGAATGTATTGGAATTTTTTCTGATAAAAATCCAGCACTTCCGAATTGTCTTTAAACAGCTCGATCGTCTTCATGATGAGGTCGTCAAAATCGAGCGAGTTATTGCTCCGCAGCCGTCTTTGGTACATCGGGTACACTTTGGCTACAATACCTTCAAAATAGTCCCCGACCTTCTGCTCATACTGCTGGGGCGTAACAAGCTCGTTCTTCGCCGTACTGATCATCGATTGAACCGCCTTCGGCTCGAATTTTTTCGTATCGATGTTCAGCTCCTTCATAATGTTGCGGATCACGGACAACTGGTCGGTCGAATCCAGAATCGAGAAGTTGGAGTTAAACCCGATCCGCTCGATATCCCGCCGCAAAATCCGCACGCACATCGAGTGGAACGTAGACACCCAAATGTCTCTTCCCTCCGCCCCGCCTACAAGCCGGGATACCCGGTCCTGCATTTCGCGAGCGGCTTTATTGGTAAATGTGATCGCAAGAATGGCCCAAGGCGGCGCTTTACGCGTCGCAATGAGGTAAGCGATCCGGTGCGTCAGCACCCGCGTCTTGCCACTACCTGCACCGGCCATGATGAGCAGCGGACCATCGGTCGTTTCCACGGCCTTCCTTTGCTGCGGATTGAGGCGGCTGACCGCCTCTTGTATGTTAACAGGTTGCATCATAAAAAATGCTCCTTCCTTTTACTTCAACTTCTTCAGAAAAACGAACATGAGTGTCCTTAGCCTTACCTTTTCTCCTTCACCGCTTCTACAGTGCTTAGGGCATGCTCCAGGTTACTGTAAATCACATTGCCTACGACAACCGTGTCACACACCGCTGCCGCCCGGCGTGCAGATTCGGCATCCTTAATGCCGCCTCCATAAAACAAGCGGGACGTCTCGAGCGTTCTTCGCACCTGCGCCACCAGTTCCATGTCCCCGAGCCTTCCGCTGTATTCGAGATAAACAATCGGCAGCTGCAGCAGCCTGTCCGCAAACTGGGCATAAGCTGCCGCCGCGGAGGCATCAAGCTCCGTCTGGGCCTTCGTTACCTTGGCCACAGTCGCATCCGGGTTCAGCACAAGGTAGCCTTCCGGAACCAGCATATCCCAGGGGATGAGGTAACCGTATCGTTCAATCGCCCGGGCATGCTGACCGATGAGCCAGTCCGGATGGCCGGCGTTCAGAACGGTCGGGATCAAAAACAGATCGAACCCCGGCACAACCGCCTCCAGGTCCGAAACCTCCAGCACGCATGGAACTTCAAACTGGCGTATGCGCGAGAGCAGGTCTACTGTATTGTCGTACGTCACCCCGCTCGACCCGCCGACCATAATGGCGTCCGTCCCCGAAAGGCAAACAGATTCAAGTGCGGCATCATCCAGGTGGCGATCCGGATCCAGCTTAAAAACATGCCGCCACGATTGTATCATCTGCTTCACGTTGTTTCCTCCAGCGAAATTATACCAGCCTTTTATACGTTGCTAGATCACCATAAAAATCGTTTGCCAAAAACGCCGAAAAGGCCTGCGAAAAAAGGGGCTCTTCACCCCGCCCCTCATCATCCGTCAGCCTTGGTTTTTGGACAATCCTCTGCATCATTTCAATAGTCCATTACTAGTCTATGTTACCACGCATATAGTGTCAATGTTCGTATTTTAGGCGAACACAAAAAAGCACCTTTAATAGCCAGATGATGCTCGTTAGTAAACCTAGTAAATGGATAGGTGTGGTACTAGTGGAATGTATATATAGAAGCGCGTGTAGGCAGTGTGCAGGTAAATACGTATAGGTGGTTCTATAGATATGGAGTGTAAGGTATAGGTGCCGAGTATATGTGTCTTGTGGCTGCTAGCTGTTACGCAAAAGTGAATATAGGTACTGCTGATGTGCTGTTCAACGGAAGAAGCTAACAAGTGATAAATGCAAAATGTACATCTAAATCTACGCATTTTCCTACTTTATCAGTTTTGTTATACAACCTACAGTTAAAGAGGCCAATTTGGCCTCTTATCACTATAATCGTCCAGAAGTTCTTTATAGAACTTTCTTTTTTACTTTAGATCAATACGCGTTTCTATTTACAAATCCGTTTACGACCGTTTTGAGTATGATCTTGATATCCAGCAAAATCGACCAGTTTTCGATATAAAATATATCGTGTTTAATCCGTTCCTCGATCGACGTATCGCCGCGGAGGCCGTGCGTTTGCGCCCAACCGGTAATCCCCGGACGCACATGGTGCTTGACCATGTATTTGGGAACTTCCTCCTTGAATTGCTCCACATAGTACGGTCGCTCCGGCCGCGGGCCGACAACGCTCATATCCCCGGCAAGCACATTGAAAAATTGCGGCAGCTCGTCGAGACTCGTTTTGCGGATAAAGGCACCGAACTTCGTACGCCGAGGATCATTTTCAGTAGTCCATCCCGTATCCTCTACTCCCTCAGGTAACACCTTCATAGAGCGAAACTTGTACATTTGAAAATGACGCCGGTTCAAACCGACCCGCTCCTGCTTAAAGATAATCGGCCCCCGGGAAGTTAACGCCACTCCCAGAGCAACAAAGAGCATGATCGGCATAGTTATAATAATCGCTGCCAAGGAAAAGACAATGTCAAAAAGCCGTTTAGCAAGCCGATTCCCAGCTAAATCTAGCGGAATGTCGCGAACGTTAATCATAGGCATACCCGCAAAGTTATCAAAATACGGCCGAGCCGGTAAAAAGTCAAAATAGTCCGGGATGATGAGCGTTCGTACCCCTGCTTTTTCACAAATTGCGATAATTCGGGCATATCTAGCATGGGCATCTAGCGGAAGTGCCAAAACGACTTCGTCGATCAGTTTCGTTTGCAGTATATCCTCAAGTTGGTTAACTGCACCAAGAACCGGCTTATAACGAGCGGCTTCCATCTCACTCCAAACCTGATGGTCATCAAGAAAACCGACGATTTCGTACCCCAGTTCCGGGTATTGTTTCAAATTGTCATGGAAACGCCGGCCCAATGTACCTCCTCCAATGATAAGGACAAACTGCTTATTGTAGCCTTTTTTGCGCAGGTGCTTAAGCGATTGTTTCAGAAAGTAACGGTAAAGCATGATGAGCATGAGATTGAACGCCATGAAGAGGGCCAAATAATCACGGGAAATATCGATCTGCTTGACGAAAAACATCATACTGAGCAGAACAACCAAGCTCGTAAAATGCACCTGGATGATTTTCAACACTTCGTCTGCAAACCGCTTTTTGCGTTTGGGTGAATACAAGGAGATCAGAATACCGATAAATACGGCAACTGCCCCATAAACCAGACTCCAGAAGGCGTAAATTTCTACCGGCAATGGCGATTCAAAATCAATCCACCCGCTCTCAAACTTCAACCACCAGGCTAAAAGAAACGCCATCTGAACAATAATAAAATCTGTTGCTATATATAGTTGCGATAAAAACCGCTGGTTCTTCCGAATCATCGTTTTACCTCCATGTTGGCTCCAGCTTGCTCGGGTCGAGGCGTAACAGGGCGTCCGGCTCCGGACGGGAGCAGTCTATTTTTCAACAGAGATAATGTAAATTTTAGTCCAATTCCGCAAAATACGGCTGTATTCGTCAACCAGGAATAATTCTTCTTGAAGTGCTTCCTATGAAATACCCACATCGCGCGATGAAACTCATAGATAATCTTGAACGGCTTGCGCCTGCTGCTTGCACCCTTATAGTGAACAATGTATGTTTCAGGGTAATATTGGATGCCCCATCCGGCCTGTTTAATCCGGTAACACCAATCGATGTCCTCCCCATACATAAAGAAGGTTTCGTCCAAGCCGCCGATTTGAGCGATCGTCTCCTGACGTACCAGCATAAAAGCACCCACCAGACAATCTACCGGATAAGTATCATTGGGATCTAAGTATCCAAGCTGATACTGATTAAACCGAGGGTTATCTGGAAACAGCTTGGAGAACCCAAAGGCATAGTAAAAAGACGCAGAAGGCGTCGGAAAGCCCCTTTTGCATGCTTTATCCAAAGACCCGTCCGGCAGGATCACCTTGCACCCTGTGGCTCCCAGGTCCAGATGCTCATCCATATAGCTGATCATCGTCTGGAAAGTATCCGGCTGAACGATCGTATCTGAATTAAGTAAAAGCACGTACCGCCCCTTGGCAATAGCCATAGCTTGGTTGTTAGCTTTTGCAAACCCTGTATTGGTTGAGTTTTTCACCAGTGTTACCTGAGGGTAGTCCCTTGCGATCACCTCTACGGAGTCGTCCGAAGATGCATTGTCAACCACAATCACCTCATACGTATACACCGTCCTGGAATCATACACCGACTGTAAACAGTCCAGCGTTAAACGGCAAGTATTGTAGCTGACAATCAAGATGCTCAAATCCATAATAACGCGCTCCGCCCCTTACAAATATAGTAATCTATCGACATTATAGCACAGGTATGACTGCCAATAGTCGTGTAAGTATTTTTCAGTTGATTTTTCGTGATTATATCGCCTTGTTTAGGCAAAATGTCACTTCTGGAATAGCAATATTTTCCTAGTTCTGATAGACTAGGACTTTGTAACGCCATTATCCATTTTGGAGGGAGTAAAAGTAATGAAATTGAAGTTGGGAATTTTGTTTTTTTCTGCAGTTCTTTTGTTATCAGCATGTGGAGAAGCCCAAATTGAAAAGGTGGAGCCAGCGGCAGCAAAAAATTCAGCAGCTACTACGAATAAGGCTGCAAATAACTCGGAGAAACCTGCTAAGGAAAATACTAAGGCACCTGAAGTATTTAAAATTGGGGACTCTGTGACATTTAACGATCTTGTGGTCACAGTTAATTCTATTAAAGATAGTAAAGGTGACGATTTTATTAAGCCTGAAGAGGGCAAGATTTATAAAATAGTAGATATTACTGTTGAAAATAAGGGGAAGGAAGAGGCGGTAGTCTCATCTGTCATGAACACTAGCATGGCAGATGGCGATGGTTATACATACGATATCACTATTACATCAGTCGTAAAAAATCAACTGGATGGATCTGTAGGCGCTGGACGTAAATTAAGAGGCCAAGTGGCCTTTGAAGTACCGAAAACCGCTAAAGGTCTTGAGTTTATTTTCTCCGATCCATTCACAAAGGGACAGGCTATCTGGAAATTGAACTAGGAATTGCAAAAAAAATATTAACCCCGGAGCACTCCGGGGTTAATTTTATAAAAGTCCCAAATCAAGCAAAAAAGCTCACTTCAAGCTCGTTTAGTACGAGTTAAAGCAAGCTTATTTGTAAATGATTAACTCCTCCAGGAAACCTGCCGGAAGAACTCACATTTCCCTCTTGGAACAGTCTATTATTGTTTCAGAGCGATTTTCTCCCTAATCTCCCGCCGTTTCTCTCTTAATTTCGGCCATTGTCTCCTAAAGTCTCTCCACGCCCCAAGCACTCTTGGTTCCCTTAGCAACATATAACCGTGGCTTGCCACCTCATACGCCATAAGCTTAGGCAAAGCCTTTAGCCAGCAATTTCCTGACAAGTTTTTATAAATCATCTTATAGCGATTAATATATGAATACTTGCGTACAAAAATAGGCTGCGAGCTTCTGTTTCCTTTTTTCCAGCCGCGTTCGTGCGTTGCTATGGCATCCGCACAATAATAGGCTTTCCAACCAAGTAGTCCCGCCCGCCATGCGACATCTACATCTTCTTTATAGGCAAAAAAATCTTCGTCAAAAAATTCCCCTTTGATCGAAACGTCCTCGATCATTGCCCGCCGATACATAGCTGCGGCACCAGAAACGCCAAAGACTTCGCCCGAGTCTCTCCATTGCCGGGCCGGTTCACCGGCTCCGCGATCGAAGGCGCGCCAGATGGCATTCATCGCCAGCCCTGTACTGTCCACAGTTTCCGGGGAAGATTTCAATAGCAGCAGACCCGTTGCGCAGCCTATCTCCGGCTCATGTTCCATTTGCCCGATCAATCGCTCCACATAATCGACTCCAAGCTCTACATCTGGGTTTAGGACAAGTACATAATCACTCTGCGTCATACGTATCGCCTGATTGTGAGCCGGGGCAAATCCGGTGTTCACCCGGTTTTGAACGAACTCTAATTGAGAGTTGTCCATGCGCTTCATATATTCCTGCAGATGATTTGCTGTCCCGTCCGTTGAGGCATTATCAATAACGACGATTTTTTCTATTACATAAGTCTGCCGCAACACCGCATCCAAACATGCTTCAATGTCTTCTTCGCTGTTGTAGGTAACGATGTGTACGGTAACGGTTGGTGTCGATGGCATCGGCTTGCTTCCTTTACAAAAATATAGTCTCCAGCATCATTGCGTTGTGCGTGTTCATTATATCAAACCGAGCCCAAATACGTACACTTCACGGTTGACGAAACAAAGCTTTCTCATTAAGGTAAGTCTATTACACACAAGTCATCATGGGGGAATTGTTTTGAAAAAAGCTAGATTGGAAGAAGTCGAAATCCTGCGGGGGATTGCATTTTTGGCGGTTGTTCTCCAGCATGTTATTGCCGGGGTTTTTGGACAGCCGGATGTAGGCGACTCATCGATTATTATCGGTACTACGTTACTTGGGATCAGCCGCTTTGCGGTGCCGCTATTCGTTTTTATCACCGGTGTGGTGTTGTTTTATAATTATGACGGCAAACTAAACTATTTAAACTTTATGCGAAAAAGATTCAAGCAAATCATTCTTCCTTATCTGGGCTGGACCATTTTTTATCATGTCTGGGTCTGCTTTCTAAGCGGCGTCTCAGCCACAACAACCTGGAATGAACTGCTTAACATGGTAAAACTCACTCTGACGGGAAAAGCATCCTATCATCTGTGGTTCATGGTGATGATCATTCCGTTTTACTTTTTGTATCCCGTGTTTCGATCTCTGCTATCCCGAAAAAGAAAAGCATCGACCAACCTGATCGTCGTCGCGGTAATCTTTGCGCTGAACCTCATCCTGATCTACGCCTTGCGCCAAGGTGTAATTTCCTCGGACAACCCGCGGCTCGGGTTTATTTTCGACTATTTGGACCGAAATTTCCTGTTTTGGATATTTTATTTTATGCTGGGTGGCTTGGTGGGGTTGTATTACGATCAGTGGAGGAAGTTTGTCGATAAAACCAAGTATATCTGCATGGCATTACTCGCAGTTTGCCTGTACATCATTTATGAGAATATCGTCCGCGCCGTTGCGATTTACCCCGACGCCCCTTATCTTTGGAGTGCGAACGTCACCGTACCGCTGAAGCCTTTGATGATGGCAACGATCACCCTGCTGATTGTGGTGGTGTTCGCCGGCACTATGAAGCTGGTTAGCAAACCGTCTAGACTCTCGAATCTCATCGGGTTGTTTGGCAAATATTCCTTTGGCACTTATCTCATGCACGCTTTCATCCTGCGTTTTACCAAATACTTTTCCGTCGAAGTATTAAGCATGCTAGATGTGTACTCGCAAACAATCATTTCCTTCATATTGTGCTCAGCTATAAGTTTATTCCTTACCATTCGGCTTAGCAGAATCAAGATTTCTGTGGGGGATATGATGGTGGGGCGAGTTTAGAAAAATATTATATTTTAAAAAGCAAAAAGCGTGTATGTTTCGTTCGCCTGATGACGGTCGAAACATAACACGCTTTATTTCTTTTGATACTCCTGCAAAAATGCCTTAAGCCCTTCTCGCCAAGGACGCAAATCCCGAAGTCCATTCGTGCGGATCGACAGGTGATCCATTACCGAATTCCGGGGTCGCGGAGCTGGCCGAGGAAATTCCTTGGTCGTGCAGGGTTCAACGTTAACCGGTAAAGCTTGCACCCAAACCTTTTCAGCTTCTTCAAAGATGGCCCGAGCAAACTCAAACCACGTGCATGCCCCGGCATTTGAAGCGTGGTAGATGCCGTATTTCTCCGTCTGTACGAGCTCCAGCAGAAATGCAGCTAAATCAACAGTATAGGTTGGTGATCCTTTCTGGTCATTCACCACACGAATCACCTGTTTTTCCCGGCCTAACTTCAGCATCGTTTTCACAAAATTATTGCCGTGCAAACCGTACACCCATGATGTTCGAACAATAAAAAAAGCAGAGGATAGGCTCTGAACCAGGCTCTCACCAGCACGCTTACTTTTTCCATAAACGCTTTGCGGGTTGGTGTTATCATACTCCTGGTAAGGAACATCGGAATTACCATCAAACACATAGTCCGTACTAATGTAGCAAAACTTAGCTTTGACCTGCTCCGCGGCCACCACTAAATTTCTCGTACCAACAGCATTAACTCCGTAAGCCTTGTCCACATCACTCTCCGCTTGATCGACTGCCGTGTATGCCGCACAGTGGACAACCGCATCAGGTTTGTATTCCAGTACCCGGTTGAGGCACATCGCATTATCAGTTATATCCAAGCTCTTATGATCACATGGCATCACCCCGTGACCAGCCGCCCCGAAAAGACGGACTACGTCCTGCCCCAACTGTCCCCCGGCACCTGTAACGAGAACTCTCATGACGGGTCTCCCAGGCGGTCGCCATACTGCTTGCTGTAGTACTCCTGGTACGCACCCGATTGAATCCGGGTCCACCAGTCCTTATTGTCCAGATACCAACGGATCGTTTCCTCAATCCCCGTCTCAAAAGAATGCTTCGGCTTCCAGCCTAACTCCGTCATGGTCTTTGTCGGATCAATGCCATACCTGCGATCATGTCCGGGACGATCCTCCACATGCTTGATCAGCGACTCCGGCTTGCCAAGCTCCGCCAAAATCGTGCGCACGATATGCAGATTAGTCCGCTCGTTGTTTCCACCGATATTATATACTTCGCCGTTTCGTCCCTGGTGAATGACAAGGTCAATCGCACTGCAGTGATCTTCAACGTACAACCAGTCACGGATATTCAGCCCATCGCCATATACAGGAAGGGGTTCATCCGTCAAAGCCTTTGAAATCATCAAAGGAATCAGCTTTTCCGGAAACTGATACGGACCATAGTTGTTCGAACACCGCGTAATATTTACCGGCAAACCAAATGTTTCGTGGTACGCTCGCACAAGTAGATCCCCGCCGGCCTTGCTGGCGGAATAAGGGCTATTTGGCGCAAGGGGCGTCGTTTCGCTAAACAGCCCGGTCTCCCCAAGCGTCCCATAGACTTCATCCGTGGATACTTGAACGTATTTGTTCACCCCGTGTTTTTTGGCAGCATCCAGCAGCACCTGAGTTCCCAGCACATTCGTCTTCACAAAAATATTCGGCTCCAGAATACTCCGGTCCACATGCGATTCCGCCGCAAAGTTCACGACTACATCAACGCCTTGGCCCATCAGTTCATCCATCGCTTTGTCATCCGTAATATCCGCCTTCACGAAAATATGGTTCGGATTACCTTCCACCGACTTCAGGTTCTCAAGGTTCCCCGCATAAGTCAACGCATCCACATTCACGATTTGGTAATTCGGATGCTGCCCTAGAATAAATAATATAAAATTGCTGCCGATAAACCCGGCCCCGCCGGTGACGAGCAGTTTCATGAAAAAAATCCTCCTAGTCGAAATTCATTTCCGCTTCCGCGAATGTCGGATGCCGTCTGTCCTTATCCGAAAGCAATGGTTCACTTACCGGCCAGTCGATCTGTAAAGCCGGATCATTCCATAATATGCCGCGGTCATTTTCCGGAGAATAATATTCGTCCACTTTATAAAGAACTTGGGTATTCGGCACGAGTGTACAAAATCCGTGGGCAAATCCCTTAGGAACCAACAACTGACGCTTATTATATTCACTAAGAATAACGCCGACCCACTGTCCAAAAGTAGGTGAACTACGCCGGATGTCTAAAATCACATCATAAATAGCCCCAGTTAGGACCCGAATAAGCTTCGTTTGAGCCTTGGGATTGAGTTGATAATGAAGCCCCCGCAATACCCCCGGTTCAGCGGATAAGGATTGATTATCCTGAATAAAATCATACTTCACACCTAGCTGCTGCATAACTGTTTCATTATAACTCTCCATAAAAAAACCCCGGTGATCCCCATGCACCACCGGTTCAAGCAAAGCCGCACCTTCCAACTTAAGTGAGGTTAATTTCATGTATAATATCCTCCCTAACTACAGCTTAAGCTTACCAAATTCTTCACCAAACACAATGTCTTTGGCTAACTCATTAGCACGGGCCAGCGATGAATGCGTCCCTGCATCCGTCCACCAGCCCTGTAAGACGTCAAAAGTAAGTTCCCCACGTTCAATATATGCATTATTGACATCCGTGATCTCCAGTTCGCCTCGAGCAGAAGGTTTGAGCGTTTTAATAATCTCAAAAACATGATGATCAAACATATAAATCCCGGTTACGGCATAATCCGATTTCGGCTGCTGCGGCTTCTCCTCAATAGAAACAATGCGGTCACCTTGCAGTTCCGGAACTCCAAAACGAGTCGGATCGGGCACCTTCTGGATCAGAATTTTCGCACCAGATTGCTGCCGCTTAAAATTCGCAACATATGGAGTAATATCGTCTGCAAACACATTGTCACCGAGAATAACAACCATCTGATCATCACCTACAAACTGTTCAGCCAAGCCAAGCGCCTGGGCAATACCGCCAGCTTCATCCTGGACCTTGTAAGTGAAGGACACACCCATTTCACGGCCACTGCCTAAGAGATTAACAACATCCCCCATATATTCCTTGCCTGTGACGACAAGAATATCTGTTAGATTTGCTTGCTTTAGTTTGAAGACAGAGTGGAAAATCATCGGGTACCTGCCTACGGGGAGTAGGTGTTTGTTAGTTACTTTTGTTAAGGGAAAAAGGCGGGACCCTGTCCCGCCTGCTAGAATGATGGCTTTCATGAAATGTTACCCCTTCAGTTGAACTGGTATAATCTATATTATTAATAAGTTAGATACAATTAAACTGTCAAAAATCCAGCCATACCCGTAAAACAATGCCCTCTTGTTATTTTATCGTGGAATTCATTGATGCTTGATATACTGAATCCAGGATTTCTGTACTACCCTTATCACAAGTGTTACTCTTCATGTTCTCATCAGTAAGGGGACTAAAGTTAAGTCGCTTCTCCTCGATAACCAAAGGCCGATTTGTTACTCTTGTATTGATATTAAGGATGTATTCACCTAGCAATCCAATAAAAAATAATTGTAGTGACCCAATCACAAATACCCCAATTATTAATGGCGCAATACCAGTAGAAAAATTATTCCAATTAACTAGCTTGTAAATGAAATAGACTAAACCAACAATAAGACTTAGTACAGCGAACGTAAACCCAACCATAGTTGCCAACCTCATACCGATTTTTGTGTACGAGGTAAAACTCAACATAGCTGCATCATACAACTTATAGAAATTATTGCTGGTTTTCCCCGCCCTACGTTTGGCTTGTTCATATGGAATGTCTTTACGGCTTGGTCCTAATTCAGCCACAATACCACGCAAAAATGGGGACGGATCGTTTAAGTTTCTTAGTACATCAATAAAACTTTTGTCATAAAGACCGAATCCAGTAAAATGCTCAATTTGTTCTACATCGGATAGCTTTTTAATCAATTTGTAATAGCAAGAGCGCAAAAAATACATCATCGAGTTTTCTTTGCTGCTGGTTTTAATGCCACAAACAATCTTGTACCCTTTTTCCCATTCATGTACAAACTCGGGGATCATATCAACTGGATCTTGAAAATCGGCACACATCAAAATAGTGCAGTCTCCCTCAGTTTGGCAAAGGCCGTAATAGGGAGAATTAAATTGCCCGAAATTTTTAGCATTAAATATCGCCTTTATATTAGCATTTTGATTGCACAAGCGGCTGATATTTTCTCGGGTACCGTCTACAGAACAATTATCAATAAAGACAATTTCATAATTATAATTGGGCAACTGTTCTTCAAACACTCTAATAATTTCATTACTTAATGGTATTACGTTCTCTTCTTCATTAAACGTAGGTATTAATATGGAAATAATCATTTCAGCATGTTCTCCTTATACCAGTTGATTGTTTCCACAATTCCTTCGTCAAATGAAATCTCAGGTTGGAAGCCAGTATCCTTGACTAAGTTGGAAATATCGGCACATAAACTCATGACTTGTTGTGGGGCATACTCTTTCTCTCCAATCCCCAACTCTAGACTTGGATCGATGGCATCTCTTATTTTATACACAAATTGTGAGAGAGAATGCGCTTGTCCGCTTCCAATATTATATACAGCCTGATCATGTCCCTTTTGACCCACCAAATAAAAAGCTTTAGCTGCATCTCTACAATTTAAATAATCCCATACTTGCTCACACTTTGTTAACATCGGCTTTCGTTTATCCAATAAACTATCAATTGTATACATAATCATTGTCGATGGCATGTCATTAATTCCGTAGGTACTGAAAATTCTTGTCCATATGAAATCCATTCCTAATTGTTTACATAGAATAGCAGATAGCCTTCCGGCAGCATATTTTGCGATTCCATATGCACTGTCCGGAAATACCCGCATATCTTGTGAAATACGCCCTGTCACTCTGCCATACTCGGCTTGTGAGCCAGCACCTATAAATTTCTTGCAACCAAGCCGTGCTGCAAGATTTACTGCATCAAGTGTATATTGTATGTTACTGTTTTGATCCTCGACTAAGTTCCTACTCTTATTGTCTGTAGAAAACCAAGCAAAATGATAGAAAGCATCCAAGCCTTCATCTAAACCTAAAGTCAATGCTTTCAAATTATGCAGATTGCTTTGAACAACAGTAATTAAAGGATTATCAGGGATAAGTCCTCCCTTTCTAGAATCCTCCCTGATGACTGCCACAACTTTTGTCTGTTTTTTTAAGCACTCATTTATTAGAGCAAGTCCAAGCATGCTTGTAGCACCTGTTATCAATATTTTTTTCAAGGTGGTCCCTCACTTTACTTCTATTGCTTTATTAAAAGAATCTCCTCTAAACGTCGATCGAAGGATAAAGCATTTGAGTGAAAAGTATTATTTTGGTAGGATAAAAAGCACTTTAAAATAGTAACAAAGATCATCAATGCCTTTAATCTGTCTGCATCAATATTAGTGACCGAGAGTAAACTTTGATTATAGTAAACTCGCTGATCAAAAAATGTTAACCAATAACATAAGTCATAATCCTTTACTCCAATAATACAATCTTCCCAGTCAATAATAATAGGCTTATTGCCTAAGCGCATGATATTTTTATTACTTAGGTCTCCATGACTAAGAACTAACTCATCACTTCTTTTCATTATTTCGTTGACATAATCCAAGTGACGTGAGCATTCTTGATAAATTTTGTTTTCTATCAATCCCTTATCATATAATAAGAGCAATGCATTTACTGCTGTATCGTATAATTCTGTTATTGAATATACCCCATCAAGTGTAGGGTGCTTGCCTATGGAACTTAGTTTATGGGAGTAGTCTTCAATTATGGATTGTACTTCTTCTAGTGTTAGCGGTTCCTCGAACGATTCAAGGAAATCCATAATTAGAAAAGTTTGCTTACCTCCACCAATAATAATATCCTCTTGAGCTATATCCAGATAATCGCCATACAATGCTTTTAATATATTTATTTCTTTTAATAAATTGTTTCGGTATTCATTTCCCTTCATGTGTGTTTTTATAAATCTATTTTTTCCGTCAATTACAGCGCGCGAGAATACACCAAGAGTTCCTCCTGGTCGAATTTCATTAATAGCAACAAGATCATGTTTTCCAGAAAGTGAAAATTTCAATTCTTCAAAATACAAATTATAACAATCCTGAACTAAAAGTCCAGGATTGTTATAATGATGAATTTTACTTAGCATAATATTCTCTCAGATACTCAATATTTTGATAATCAAAATGTCGAGCAAGTGCAGTTGTACCTGCAACAATTTTATTCTTTTCCTCAACTGTCAACTCACCGATGATTTCTTTATTATAGTCTTCTGTACTTTTCAACACGGTTCCCCATGGTGCGATCATGTCCTTAATCTCTTGTGAGTTCCAACTTGGATATAATAGACTTTCATTAAAATCTACACCGATAAACTCAGAGACAGCTCTCATAAACTTCTCTTTGTCAGCAACCAAATCTTCATATCTGAAAATTTTTACATTTTGAGGATACATTTTGGCGTACATCTCAGCAGTAGAATGATAGATATTCCAAGTGATTAGATAACGATTGAGCGGTAACGGGAATGGACGTCTTTTCGTATCACGATAAGCAGAGAAGGGATTGCGAACAATATGCATAATCTTAATATTTGGAAAATCCCGAACCATACGGTCAGCATCGATACCAATGGCAGGAGAATATCCCACATAAGTCATATCTTCCTTAGGCTCGGTATAATAATTTTCCCATGCGTAGAATGTGGATCTAAAGAAAGCCTCTATCACTGTTTTGCGGGAGGTGCCATTGTCCTTCAAGAATTTAACAAAATAATCGATTCGTTTCTGTTCATCCAAAACCAGGTCGGCTTCTTTAAATTTCGAACCATTTCTCTTTCTTAAAAAAGTCTTCATTTCTTCATCGATCATTTGCTCATATAACTCTTCAGGTGACAAACCCTCCGGAAATTCAGGGTATCTATACTGCACTCTCTCCACCGATGCCAAGAAATCGTTAAAATTTCTGTTACCCAACTGTGATTCAAAAGGATAAACCAGCAAGTTTGGATGTCCATCCAAATGCCTATGTGTCACATTTCCCCCATGCTCAAATCCAGCAGATATCATCACAAAATTAAAATTATTCATTTTATAAACCCTCCATGTTATTATTTACAATCCACTTAAAACTTTAACTTGTTTAGTATCCTTTTTGAAATGCTTTCACCATCTAAGCCGTAATACTCTCTAAGATAACTCTGCGATCCCACCATACTAGTATACTCGTCATTTAAACCCATACGAACGACAACAGCTCTGGTTCGCTGCTCTGCGATCACCTCAGAAACAGCCCCTCCAAATCCCCCGATAATATTATGTTCCTCCAAGGTAAAGATGTAATCCATCTTGTCGGCAAGCTCAAGAATGGTAGCTTTATCAAGAGGCTTGACACTTGGAAAAGAATAAACAGCACAATCGATACCAGCCATCGCCAATATCTCGGCCGCAACGATTGCTTGATCTGCAATTGCGCCTGCCACTAATATGGCTGTGTCCTTTCCGGATCTCAATAAATTTGCCTCATAATAAGAAACTAACGCTCCATCTTTATATAATTGCTTTTCCCCTCCCTTGCCTAGCCGAATATAACATGGGCCATCCTGACTTGCAGCTGCCCTTGTCACCGCCTCTGTCTCTAGCGGATCCGCTGGCGTATATATAGTCATTTCAGGTAGAGCTCTCATGAAGGCAATATCTTCAGTAGCATGATGGCTCATACCCAATGCACCATAGGAGAATCCGCCACCAACAGCTACGATTTTTACATTAGCCCTGTGGTAAGCAACATCATTCCTGATCTGTTCGTAACACCTTGCTGTTGCAAAGTTTGCAATTGAGTAGGTGAATATCAGCTTTCCTTCCAATGCCATTCCAGCTGCCACTGAAGTCATGTTTTGTTCACTAATTCCTGCATTAATAAACCTATCCGGGAAATTTTGCTGGAACTGAGTTAGAACTCCAAAGCCTAAATCTCCAGTAAGCAAAAACAAATTTGAGTTATCTCTGGCTAACTCCGATACTGTTTGAACAAATCTATTCCTCATCTCGGCTAGCCTCCAATTCCATAATAGCGTTATCGTAATTATCACCCTGGGGATCTCGGTAATGCCACAGGACTTGATTTTCCATAAACGAAATACCTTTCCCCTTAACGGTATGCGCTATTATGCATTTAGGCTTTTCACCCTTGTTTTGTGATAGAGCGTTACGTAACTGTTCATGATCATGACCATCCACTTCAATTACGTCCCATCCGAACGCTCTCCACTTTGTCCCCAAGTCAATTAGCTCAATGGTATTTTCACATAGATCCAGACTCTGCAATTTGTTGTGATCGATAATGACAAAAAAGTTTGATAGTCGATAGTGATTTGCAAACAAGGCTGCTTCCCACACGGAGCCTTCATCACACTCACCATCTCCAATAATCACATAAACCTTATGCTCTTTATGATCACGTTTTGCTGCAATAGCCATACCTGCACCAACAGAAATACCATGTCCCAGCGACCCAGTTGATAATTCTACTCCTGGAACCCCTTTATGTGCCACATGTCCGGAAAGCTTGCTTCCGTTAGAATAATGAGTGGATAGTTCCTTTACATCAAAAAAGCCTTTCTCGGCTAAAGCTGCATATATAGCCGCACCTGCATGCCCTTTACTGAGTATGAATCGATCACGAAGATCATTCTTTGGGTCATGCGGGAAGATAGACATAACATCATTGTAGAGAACGGCAACAATATCCGCAATAGATAACACTGCACCAATATGAGAACCTCTTGAAAGATGTGTCATTTCGATACCATGCCTTCTGATTCTCCACGCGAGCTGCTTACTATTCATAGCTAGACTCCTTCCGTGATGATCTAAAAGCCCAGTACTTATTTAATAAAAAATTCAAAGGCACTGTAATAAACAATATTAAAATCGGTGCTATTGTGGTGGGCATATGAATGTACTGAACTAAAATAAATAATAGAACTGTGCTTAACAAAAATGTTACTCCGTAAGATGAGAATACTTTTATAAATGTCTTGGTTATTCCAGCTTCGTTTTTCTCAAACACATATTTCTTGTTCCAATAAAACGCATTTATCACTCCTGCTATAAAGCCAATAACATGAGCAAGCAAGTAATGTACACCCGCAAAGACCAATAAGAAATAAATTATATAACTGATAAGAGTATTAAAAACGCCAACAATTCCAAACTTCAGAAACTGTATTACCCATTTATAAACTGAAGAATTCATTGATCTGCTTATCCATAATTTCTGATAGTTCTCCATTTACCAAATAGGTTTTATACCATTCTATTGTTTTTTCAACCGCAATATCTACGCTCCACTTTGGCTCCCAGTAAAATTTGGATTTAAGCTTGGAGCAATCAAGTTTGAGGAAATTAGCTTCGTGAGGACCCTCTACAGGCCTACTAACCCATGATACCCCGTCTCCCCACTTTTCACAGAACAGTTCTACTAATTTCCCGGTTGATATACAGTCTCTATCGTCTGGCCCTACATTATAGCAACCTGAAAATTCAATATTTTCGTATTGCTTCTCTACGATTAGTAAGTAGACAAATAACGGCTCAAGAACGTGCTGATAGGGTCGAATCGAATGTGGATTTCGCACCGTGATTGGTGTTTGACTCTCAATTGAACGAACACAATCTGGAATTATCCGATCAGTTGCAAAGTCTCCTCCACCAATTACATTTCCAGCTCTCGCTGTTGAAACTGCAACATTCTTCTCATTAAAAAATGAGTTCTTATAGCTTTCTGTTACTAATTCTGAACAAGATTTACTATTTGAATAAGGGTCGAATCCATCCAGTGGATCATTTTCTCGGTAACCCCATTCCCACTCCTTATTTTTGTATACCTTATCCGTTGTAACATTCAAAAATGACCGGACACCACCAAATAGTCGAATACATTCCAGAATGTTAGCCGTTCCAATTACATTTGTTTCATAAGTATACACTGGATTTTTATATCCTTCTCTTACAATGGGCTGGGCAGCTAAATGGAAGACAATTTCTGGTCTTGACTCCTCAAAGACCTCCTGTAGTCGTTTTAAGTCACGAATGTCCCCAAAATTACTTTTGACCTTATCTTGAATACCACTAATGGCAAATAGATTAGGATCTGTCGCTGGTTCAAGCGAGTAACCCGTTACCTCCGCATCTAGATTAACGAGGATTTTGCTAAGCCAGGAGCCCTTAAAACCTGTATGCCCGGTAACCAAAACTCTTTTATTTCTGAAGAAGCTCGTATTCATTACCATGTCCTCCAAGGCGCTTGATTGCTTAACCAGAGTTCCTCAAGCTTCTTTTTATCTCTTTGAGTATCCATACATTGCCAAAAACCTTCATGTTTGTATGCCATTATTTGTCCGCTCTTCGACAAGTTCTCTAAAGGTTCTTGTTCAAACACGGTTGTGTCATCTTTAATGTAATCGAAGACTTCAGGATTCAATACCATAAATCCTGCATTGATCATACTTCCATCAGCATCCGATTTTTCTCTAAATGCCTGTATGGTGTTATCTTCGCCAATATCAAGGACCCCAAACCTCTGACCAACATTGATCGTCGTTAACGTGGCCAATTTGCCATGAGATCTATGGAAATCTTCAAGTGCTGCAATGTTTACGTTAGAAACGCCATCTCCATAGGTTAACATAAACGGTTCATTACCAACATACTTCTGAATTCGCTTAATACGGCCTCCTGTCATCGTATGAAGTCCTGTATCAACTAAAGTAATTCGCCACGGTTCAGTAGTATTATCGTGAATTTCCATACTGTTTTTCGCTAAATCTAGTGTAATATCAGAAGTGTGTAAAAAATAGCTCGAAAAAAATTCTTTTATAGAATAAGCTTTATAGCCCAGGCAGATTATAAAATCATTATATCCATAAGTCGAGTAACCCTTCATGATATGCCACAGTATTGGACGATCACCGATCTCAATCATTGGTTTGGGCTTCAAGTGACTCTCTTCTGAGATTCTTGTTCCAAACCCCCCTGCCAAAATAACGACTTTCATATTAGCTCCTCTTTTCTTAACTATTATAAATAGTATCAATATTCGGCACATGAATCGGAGTGTTGTATTTATAAATTAAATAATTCCCAGAAATCAACTTTTCCGAGGGAGTACCGAATTTTTTTATTATTGTTTCTTCATTTAGAGGGTTCGTCGCTTTGTCAATTAGGATAAAGTCAAAAGAATCCTCAAACCATTCTCTTTTTGAAATATATTTGAAAGGGTAAATATTCCCACCCGCTTCATATATGGATCTAACCTTCACTTTATCATTACTATAAACTGTTACGATATTTCCAGACCAATAATCAGCTAATCCTTTGTGCAAGTTATTTTGAACTAAAAAACTTGCAACCTGCCTTTGAGGGGTGTCTATAATTTTCAAGTTAAAATTCGTCATCCCAGCAAAATAAGTTGCGCTGTAAATAATGCAAAGGTACATTATGAACATCTTTGAAAAAATAATTGACTTTTCCTTAACACCTCTGCTTAAAAGAAACTTGCGTAAAGAATCTAAAGGCATCCATCGAGCCAACAAAATGGAACCATAAAACACCACAAGCGACATATATCGAGAACTCCCCTTGTACTCACCGAAAGGAGTAAGAATCAATATAAGCACTATAAAGACAATAGAAATAAAGAGGGTTAAATTAATAATATCCAGATCTTTATATTTTTTAGCAACCTTAAGCATCGCATATCCAACAGCGAATACACCAATCAAATGAAGGAGGGCTACAAATGTATCTACTTTAAAAAAGTATTGATCAAGAAAATTGGCACCGAACAACTCTAATAGACTAATAATCGTTCTCCCTACATTTCCAATTAAAGCATCTGGGGCCACAAACTTATTGCCTATACGAAGACTTCCATCCACGATAACACCCATACTTTCAATTAAAAACAATAAAATTCTCGACATTAAGTAGGATACGCTAGTCAAAATTACAACCTTCCGAAAATATTTGTCTTTCCATTTGAAAATGCACGCCAGTAGAAGCGGGATTCCTGCAACATAGAACGAAAAATCATCTCCAACAAAGGTAATTATCATTAATACAGTTGCCCACCATAATTTCCTGTTTTGAACAAGAATAAATACAATTATCATATATGCTAGCCCACCTAAATGAGCTGTAACATTCAATGTGTTATGTATCTGTATAACAGAAGGAATACCACATAAAGAGAACACAAGAAAAGCACGTACAAATGAAAAACCAGTATCATTCTTTCCTGCAACATACATAGATATTGTCACTATAACAGCGTATAATAAGCCAAACCCTAAATACGTTCCCAGAGCCATATCATGTACAAATAGACTTATTATCGCATTCCAAGGTACCTCTGTTGTGTAAAGAAAACCCGTATTGAATGCCCAATCTCTTAACAAAATATTTCCCTTTGCAAAATCTAACCCTGATATATATCCCGAAACAGCATCTGAATGAAGAGGAATATTTATTGCTATAAGTGTATATAGTGTCCACATTGTGCAAAAGAAAAGACTAAAACATATCACCTTACCAAGACGAGTTTTTATCATTCTTTCTAAACAGGATTTAACCCTATTAAATTTTCTTAAAAAAAGAATTGCTGCGAGTCCCACTAATGAAATTGCTAGTAATAATATCTTCTTATTCAGATCAATTACTTTCAATATATGAAAACCAAATTTAGGAGAGTTTCCTGTCCTATACTCAATATAATCGGAAGATATACTAACTTTTGGATTCCTCGAAAACCAAAATGCATTTTTCTCATCAATTAGATCAAAAGATACCTTCAGATGGTTCTTGTTTACACTAATATTGCCTAAATTCACATTCATTTCGGCATAGTACAAATTATTATCAATATTCTTTAAAGGCACTCTCTCGCCCTCAAACAGAAGCATGTTGTTTTCATCGTCAATGACATGGTACGAAAGATAAACTTGGTCATTATATAAACTTTCATTTATGAATAAAGCTTGTACAGTGGTCGTGAATGAAGGTAGGGATTGTTCTTCTTTGTTTATTACAGCAATTCTCACATCAGGTGAAGCATCAACTGATGCAAAACTCATGCTATTGTCAAACACTCCAAGTATGATAAGCAGAACTAATATAATGAAAGATAACTTTCGCAAATCTATTCACCCTTCGTAATGAACTGTATTTTAATAAAACACAATACTCTATAAAAAAATATTCAAATTGTTACAGTACTGAATAAGACTAAGAGTAAAGATTTAATGTTATAAGCCAAGGGACAAGTCTTTATCAGGTTCGCAGGGGTATAAAATTCAACCTTTTCCTTTATAACATTTTCCTTTCTATTCTCGAAAGTGGAATTAGCTAACTTCTTTTAAAATAAAATGCAATAAATTCTTTTTTTGTGAAATCATTCACTATTTATAAATTAAAAATATCCCAATGTTTATTTTCCTTGCCTGATAAGAATGTCAGTGAGTCTGCCTGTTTCAGGGGAAAGACATTGGGAAATTAACATTAACCTACGGGGAGGAGAAAGCTTAGTTGGTTACTTTGGTCCCTCCTAGCAAGAATAAGGCTTCCATGAATCTCGCCTAACTACTATATCCATTAGACTGTTTTATTTTTATAACGCCCAAAAACCCCAATAAACTAATTATAGAGAACGATTTAAAGTATTACCATTATACATAATAGTATCAATTTTTGGGGCTCCAATGAAACCAGCAAGCTATTTTCATTTACAAAGCCAGATTTTATTTGTATTAGACAAATATTCGTGAGGTCGACCTTAAAGTTTAAGTCACTCTCACCTTGTTCATGTAAAAAGAAATCTATCTCACCTCCCCAAAAACCCCCTAAAGTTGATGAGAAAGGTTTTTCGTTATAGTCTCTTTTTGAGGCTAATTTTAACATCAAATTATTTAAATAAACTTCCTTATTAGAATTTAATGTAGCGCTAAAACAAATTGTTTCAACTAGTGAATTTCATGGAAAACATGATTGTATTCTTGAGCAACTTTTCTCCAATCTCGATGACTGAATTTTTCATACAATTGTTTTTGAGATTGGTACAATGTCTCATAATTGTCAATAGCCCATACGATTTTCTTGGCTATTGAGTAGGGATTATATGGATCAAATAGCATACTATCTTTTAGTTCTGTATTATCGATTTCATGCCTAACGACAGGTATATCACTCATTATAGAAGGTGTTCCAACGGAATAAGCTTCAGAGAAGGTAAAGGGAAAACCACCTTCAAACAAAGTAGGGTTAACAGCACACTTAGCCATATTATTAAATGCTGCTAAAACCTCAGAAGGCAAACCATGCATTACAAAAATATCATTATACAAATGATATGACTCTATATACTTTTTCATATAATTTACATCTATAATATTGCCTGTTAAAATTAGCTTTATATTCCTATGAAATTCATAGTTGCATATTTTTATAGCTTTTATTAAATTGAATATATTTTTATGTGGTCTATACTGAGAGGAATAAATTATAAACTCAAAAGAGCTAAGATCCGAATTGAAAAAGTGTTTTTGATGCTTATTTTGAATGTATTTACTTACTATATATTTTGCATTTTGTTGCAAAGAGTAATGTTTTTCCAATATGCTAGAATCCTTTAAATAACTACTCATATCCACATTAGCATGTTTTATTACAGTAATTTTCTTTGGCTCTATTCCACATTTATCAACAAGATGTTCTTGTTTTACAAATTCACTATAACAAATAAGTTTATCTGCCGCATTAATGCTTTGTCTAATACGTTTATGGATCTCACCTACACCTATAAACTGTGTAGGAAAGTCATAAAAAACAATATCAGGAGCAGCCAAAATCTTTTTGCATTTTAAATCTTTTATTTGTGGCCAACCCATTGAAGGAATAAAGCAAGCATCAATATCATTACGATAATTTATCAGTCTTACTAATTTATTTAACTCATTATCGATTACAATTTGATAAATAATTCCTTTAGTTTTATTAGCAACAGTCAAAAACTTGTTTTTAATCACATTAAAAATATTCAATTTGAATATATGCATTAGTTTACGAACAAATGTAAATAATCCCACAAATAAAGCCATAAAGATAAGAAGCGGAGATAAAATTAAGAAAATTAATGAGTAGCTAATCAATTTAAAACATAAAAACAACAAAGATGATGTGCTAAATAAATCTACGATAAAATGTTTCAATAAGTTTACCGTACTACTTTTGATTTTTTTTAATACTTGATAAATGCGATTAGGTTTGTTTTTCTTTTCTTTTCTCTTTTCAATAAATTTTGTTTTTAGCTTTACACCAAAGGGAATACTATTTGTCGTACAAATTTCGAATCCATCAATTTTTATCATATTGTCTTCAAGTAATTCTTTTAAAGGTTCCCTTAACCACTCTGGACAAAAAAGTATCATTTTTGTATTTTGTTTTGAATTTTCCTTTAGAATAAAGGCGAGAAGTCTGCTAATTCCTTCTGTTGTTAAATTTACTCCTGGTTGAAAACCCAAGAAAAATCCAATCTTCATAAAAAATTCTCCAATACCTTAGAAATTTTACTCACTACATCAATTTCGTCATCTTTTTTGTAATTATGTTTAATTTCTAATTCACTATCATTCTTAGCTAATTCCTCTACAAGTTGATTTTGGGAGTTGAAAAAGTTCTGATAGTAAAACTCATAATTAATTTGCCGCTCAAACTCCTGGTAAAACGGAAAATCATTCACAACAATTTTTTTAGAAAAATACGCCGCTCTAGAAAGCTTGTAATATATATTTTTAATATTATAAGTAAATACTACTTTGTTCGCAAACGCATATAATGCATTATATTCATTTTCATTAATATTCACATGTAATGAAACTTTAGTTTTTATAAATTCATCTTTTTGAAGATAATCATTGATTTGGTCAAGGAATATGCTATCTTCTTCATAATTATTGCAAATTACTTTGATTTTTAGATTACTTCTATATAATCTATAAAAATCTGATATATTTTTCAGAATGTTTCTAACTATATCTTTCTGATTTAAATCTATTTCTAATAATGTATATTCTGACTTAATAGGTAAATCAGTTACAAGTTTAGGTTCTTTAAATACAAAAGGCACCACATAAACATTAGCTTCACTAACTCCATAAAAATTAACAATGTCTTTTTTGCTTTGATTCGATAAGGTTAAAATAAACGCTGCGTTCCTAATATTGTATAATCTAGGGGTTGAGATAAGTTGGTAGTATTTGTCACCAATATTTTCAATATATATACCGTAAGGTTTTAAAGGTGGTATTACATTATCTAATTGGTCATCCAGGAATAACCAATAATCAGCTTCCACAAAGTTTTTAGCGTGATCAACAGGCAGTAAATAGTCTATTTTTAATTCCGGTTCTTTTTCAAACATAAGCTCAAGAGTATCTTGAATATTTAAATACGGGGTATCTTCGAAACTATACTCTCTAACCGAAATACTATTACTGATCAAATCACTAAAATCGTTTTCTATGCTATAACGACTTGATAATACGTTTAAAAAAACACTGTTCTTGCCATTGATACTTTTCACTGCTTTGTTCAGTGTAAGCATAAAATTATTATAATCACTTAAATGAAACCTAGCCGTTTTTTCAGGTAGAAAAACAGCTATTTTTTTATCTGTGTTTTGGGTTATTGGAGTATTCTCAAGGATGGGAATGAAGTTTCTTCTCCAAGTCTCGAAAACATACTCATAGGAAAATTTATATAGAATTTCTTTCTGATCTTGCTGAATCTTCTCTATTAAGTCGGCGTCTCCTTCTAATATTTTTTTTATCTTTTTCTTTGCTTCTTTAACATCCTTACAGCATCCTGATTGCCGATTTCCTCCCAAAATATTAAGAAGTCCACCTTCCAAATAAACCACTGGCATTCCAGCAATCATTGCTTCAATTGGATTATAGGGCAAATATCTAGGATCAGAAGAGTGATAATACATAACTCTACATTCTTTATAAAGTCCAAATATTTCTTCTCTTTCTATATATCCAACTACTCTTTCATCATCAATAGGAACTGGTTGATTTCCAGCAATTACATAGTCAAATCCCTTAAAATCCTGGGTAAAATTATTATAAATCTCTTTCGACTCAAGATTGCAATTGATTTCTTTACAAAAGAAAAGCAACTTAGATTGATACCCCGTCCATTGATTTTTAATTTCATAAGATTCTATTGGGATACCAAATGGCATATAAACTGCCTTATCTTTGAAAATATTTTCTTCAATTCCCGAAAGATTTGAATAACATTCAGAAAACCACAATCTTTTCTTTATTTGCTGTAGTTTATTCAAATCATTATTGCTAAAATTATATTTAATTAATTTTGAATAGCTAGCAGTACTTGAAAGACCTACCCCAAAAGTTCTGAAGAAAATATTCCCCTCAAAATTTCTTAGCAATGTTTTAAACGTACAAAATGAATTGTCTGGATATGTTAAAGCGGTGCTAAAATATTTATTGATGATTTTTTTTATTTTTAGCGGCATATTAGAATCAGAATAAAAATTATAACTATTTAATAATCTCAATTCATCTTCTGGAATAGTCAAAGTTTTATCATATTCATAAGTAACTGATCCATTTGCCTGTAAAATTTCCTTCAGCACAACTTTTGGGGTAAATATCTCAAATCCCAAGTCTCTAATTAAAGGGAGTTCAAGTTCACTTATGATGCCATTGTTAAATAGCCATAAAATTCTTTTTTCTTTCATTATATTTCCTCACAGTCGAAATAAGTTGAATATAGGTTACCCCATCGAATTTTTATAATACTCAATAACCTCCTGTGCTTTCCCATCCATTACGATGTTCCCACCTTTAACCAAAATTACGCGATTACAAACTTCCTCAATTGTTTTTAGATCATGGGAAACCAGAATCAGTATTTTGGCCTTTCCCATCAATCCCATCATTCTCGCCTTAGCTTTTACAGCAAACGATGCGTCTCCCGCACCAATTACTTCATCAAGGAGCAGTATCTCCCCGTCAATGGATGTTGAAATCGCAAATGCAAGACGGATAAGCATCCCGGATGAATAAGAACGAATGGGGTAATCGATAAATTCGCCTAATTCTGCAAAATCTATGATCTTTTGCTCTTGCTCTTTTATTCTCTTTGGGGTTTCTCCAAGAAGCAGACCACGGTACATAATATTTTCTCTGCCGGTGGATTCCAAGTCAAAACCAAGTGCTAAATCGAATAATGAGCGTATCTCCCCCTTCACCTCAAGTAGTCCAGATTTAATGGGGTAGATCCCTGCAATCGTTTTAAGCAATGTACTTTTACCTGCACCGTTATGGCCAATTACACCAACCTTTTCGCCTTCTCGAATATACAAATTGAAGTCTTTTAAAGCGTGCACATCTTCCAATTTTTCTTTTTTCTTTTGAAGCTTTAATAAAGAAAACACTTCTTGCTTCAAGGTGGTTGCATTATAAATATGCGATGGGTAGTATAAATTCACGTTTTCCATTCGAACATAGTATTTATCCATTGTTTTCTTCCTTATATATTTTATATATAGAAAATAACTTTATTGCTATTTTTCTTGTATACTCTCCCGGCCCACAGTGAAAAAACAAGTATGGTTCCCAAAGTGTACAAATAATCTGTTACTGTAGGCATAACACCATACAAGAAAGGATCTCTTATTAGGTTAAGTATATGAGTGATTGGATTTAAATTAAAAAAATTTACTAGTGCAGGATTAGAGGTAAACATCTCCTTTTTTAAAAACACAGGAGATACATACCATACAGCCTGAATAACTAATGCCATCACTTGGGGGTAGTCACGATATTTTGCATTGGTAAAACCTGCAATAGTTGTAATAGCCCATGAAAGACAGAAATATAATAAAGTAGTTAATGGAAGGGTGATTATCCCAAAAAAAACATTCACAGGACTAACAATCAACATCCAGATTCCGAGAGAAAACATCGCAATAATAAATGTTATTGTAAATACAAGAGCCGACTTTAAGGTATAGATAATTATAGGGTGGTTAAACTGGCGAATGTATTGTTCGCTAGTCATAATCGAATATCCACCACCGATAAAGGAGCTACTAATAAGCTCCCATACAATTAATCCGGAGAGAATATAAGGTGCGTAGTCTTCAATTGGCGTGTTGAATACTGTACCAAAAACCGTAGACATCAGAGCTGTAAGCAACAATGGATTCATAAACGTCCATAGAATGCCCAGTTTAGAGCGTCTAAACTTATTTTTTAATTCGGCGCGAACGAGATGAGACCAAAAGAATCTGGTCTGATAGATCTTCTGTATTAACACTTTCAAAATGACTCCTCCAAACCCTTCGTTTACAGGTTATTCCTACAGTGAAATACAAGTCTGCTACAAATATACTCTATTTCCTCATCAGTCAACGTAGCATTCGTAGGTATATTAAAACCACGGGATGATACTCTGTCCGCAACCGGATAGTTGGCATCTTCCTCAAAATAAGGTGGCATCTGATGCATTGGATAAAATAATGGCCGTGTTTCAATTCCATCTGCGTCTAATAATGACATGATCTCATCTCGACTAGCCTTTATTTTATCACTCAGTAATATTGAGATCATCCAATACGTATGTTTTGCCCAAGGCATTTCAGGTTGTAGTGTAAATAAATCGTTGTACTGCGCAAGCGAATCTATATATTGAGCAGCTACTCTTCTTCTTTGTCCTAAATGCCACTCTATATTTTCAAGTTGCCCCAATCCTAAAGCCGCCTGTATATTGGTCATTCTATAATTATACCCGACTTCATTGAACCAATATCTTTTATGTGGATCCATGGCTTGTCCTCTGAGAAGCTTCATTCTTTCAGCAAGCTCACTGTTATTAGTTGTGACCATTCCACCTTCACCCGTAGAAATCACTTTATTGCCAAAAAAGCTAAAAGTCGCTACATCACCAATAGAACCTATGACTTGTCCTTTATACTCTGCTCCATGCGCCTCGGCAGCATCCTCAATAACGAAAAGGTTGTGTTTTTTTGCAATCTCCATAATTGGCCCCATATCAGCTGGATGACCATAGAGATGAACAACAATAATACCTTTAGTCTTCGACGTAATTTTCTCCTCGATCTTTTTGGGGTCCATATTCCATGAATCCTTCTCACAATCGACCAAGACGGGAGTCGCACCACAATATTTCACTGCATTTGCTGTAGCTATATAAGTGAAAGTAGGGATTATAATTTCATCACCTTGGCCAATTCCATAAGCTAATAATGGCAAGTGTAGAGCTACCGTACCATTCGCACATGTGAGAGCATGCTTTGTACCGCAGAACTCAGCAAATTGCTTTTCAAATTCAGTGACATATTTCCCATTAGCAGAAATCCACCCAGTATCAATACAATCAAGAACATATTTTCTCTCATTGCCATTTAGCACAGGACTTGCAAGTGTGATTCTTTGAACAGCTTTCATTACTTCATCCCCTATTAGCAATTTTATTAGCAGGTACACCTACAACTGTGACATTAGGAGGGACATTTGAGAGGACAACTGATCCTGCTCCTATAATCGACCACTCTCCAACTTCAATACCCGGTATTACTTTGCTACCAGCACCAAGAAACGCACCTTCTCCTACAGTGACATTACCCGTAAGTGATGCACCTGGTGCAATATGAGCATGAGAATAAATGATACAGTCGTGGTCCACGCCTGATAATGTATTTATAATGACATTGTCTTCGATAGTCGCACATGAGTTTACTACTGCCCCAGGCAAAATAACAACACCGCGCCCTATTTTTGCATGATGAGATACGTAAGCAAACGGACTGATAGCACTTGCAGGTTTAAAACCACTAGTAACTAAATTGTGAAACAACTTTTTTCTTAGTCTATTGTCTCCAATTGCAACGCAAAACTTTGTTATTCCTTTCTCAAGAAGGGCTGGAAGAATCGCGTCATTCCCCAGATAAGGTATGCCACATAAAGAAAGGTGCTGATCATCGTTGTCTGTAAAACCTACAATATCATAGGTTTCCATACTTTGAAGAATATCTATCACAACCTTGGCATGGCCTCCTCCTCCGATAATTATAATCTTCTCCAATGTTTACCCTTCCTTACCTGCATGATGTCCTCTCCAATACTCAAGTAAATCAACCATCGTTTGTTCAAGATCTCGAACAGGCTTCCACCCTATCTTCTCTCTAATTTTTGAGCTATCGCCAACTTTAACTAAAGTTTCATTTGCTCTAAATTTTTCTTCGTCAACTTTAATCTCAAGTGATTTTGCTTTTGACTTCCTGGAGAGTATATCCAACAGTTCAGAAACAGAGACTGCATACTGGGAAGAAACGTTGTATACTTCTCCACTCACTCCATTTTTCATTAATAAATAATAAGCTTCAACCACATCTCTTACATCTAAAAAATCTCTTTTTACGTTAATATTGCCTACGTGTATAGCATCAATAGCTCCAATTTCTATTTCAGCTATCTGCCTAGCAAAACTTGAACATACAAATTCTGGGGATTGACCTGGTCCAGTATGATTAAAAGGTCTTACCCTGACAATGTTCATTTTATAAGTTCTAGCGTATTGATCACTTAACAAATCTGCGCAAGCCTTAGCTCCAGCATAAGGATTGTTAGGCTGCATAAGATCCGTTTCCTTGAATGGGGCGCCTACTCCCTCACCATAAACTGCTGCAGAGCCTACATAAAGAACTTTAGACGATAAATCTAAACTTCTTAAAGCCTCATACAAAGAAAGCGTTCCATTTACAATAGTGTTGTAAGTTTGCTTTGGTTCTTTATAAGTTAATGGTACAAATGCAGATCCTGCCAAATGAAATATTTCACTAGGTTTTTCAGTTTTCAACACTTGCCGCAATGTTATTTCATCTGTTATTTCACACGGAATAAACCTGATTTTGTTACTCATATGTTTTTTGGTTCGTGCCAACCCAACTACTTCATAACCAACATCAAGTAGTTTTTGACTTAAGTAGCTACCCGCAAATCCAGTAACTCCAGTTACAAGAGCTTTCAATTGATCACATCCTACGGATATAATTAGTAACTAACCCGTTTTGCTTTCTCCATATCTGAATCCACCATGAGATGTACCAATTGTTTGAATGTTGTTTTCTGAGGGTTCCAACCTAAATTATTAATAGCCTTAGCTGGATCACCAAGAAGAAGATCTACTTCAGCTGCTCTAAAAAACTTGGGATCAGTAACCACATAATTTGTATAGTCCAAACCCACATGACTAAAAGCTATTTCACAAAATTCTCTGACTGAATGGGTTTCACCCGTTGCAATAACATAATCATCTGGCCGATCCTGCTGCAACATCAGCCACATGCATTCAACATAATCCTTTGCATAGCCCCAGTCCCGTAAAGCATCTAGGTTTCCTAATCTAAGTTCATGCTGAAGACCACACTTTATTTTGACAACCGCATCGGTTATTTTACGTGTAACAAATTCAATTCCTCTTCTAGGTGACTCATGATTAAACAGTATGCCTGAGCAAGCAAACATATTATAACTTTCGCGGTAATTCACAGTCATCCAATGCCCATAAACTTTGGCAACACCATAGGGACTTCTTGGATAGAAGGGAGTTGTCTCTTTTTGAGGTGTTTCAACTACCTTTCCAAACATTTCACTACTTGAGGCTTGGTAGTATCGAGCAGTTGGTTTGACTATTCTTAAAGCTTCAAGCATATTAGTAACGCTTAATGCTGTGACTTGCCCAGTCAATATCGGTTGATCCCAAGAGGTTCCTACAAAAGATTGAGCCGCTAAATTATAAACCTCATCAGGATTTGCCACTTTTACTGCATGAATAAGGGAGCTGAGATCTGTCAGGTCTCCGTCAATAAATTCAACTTCATTTACAATATGCTGAATATTCTCCATGATAGGTACACTAGTTCTTCTTCGCAAACCAAATACCTTATACCCTTTTTCTAGCAACAAATCTGCTAAATATGATCCATCCTGTCCAGTAATTCCGGTAATTAAAGCCCTCTTAGTCATGTTCAAACTCCTTCGATAATGTTATTTTTGCATTTATTACAAGTATTGTTCTAATTTTTGAACTTTCAACTCTTTTATCAGAGATTTTACTTCCTGAGCCTTATCTTTTTTACAAATTAGAGTAACATCGTCAGTTTCTACAATAATAAGATCTTCGACGCCTAACGTAGCAATTAACTTCCCGTTACTTTCTATAATGCAACGTTTAGTATCTATACTAAGAATATTTCCATTTATAGCATTTCCATGTTCATCAAGATCATTAATACGCTCTAATGCAGTCCAACTTCCAGCATCGTCCCAACCTAAGACACATGGAATAACATATATGTCCTTAACTTTCTCCATAATACCATAGTCAATAGATTGATCCGGCATCTTAGGAAATTCAGATTTAATTACCTCATTTTTAAAAGCATTTTCAAAAGACAATTTCATAGTTTCAAGTAAGTCATGCATCTGAGGCATAAGTTCCCGGATATAGTTACGGATCACCGACACCCTCCATACAAAAATACCACTGTTCCAATAGAAATTTCCAGCTTCAACATAAGATTTTGCTGTTATTTCATCGGGCTTTTCCACAAATTTATTTACTTTATAAGCAGCGTGATTTCCTACTTCAATCTGTTGATTAGTGCTTTCAATATATCCGTACCCCGTCTCTGGATAAGTAGGAGTAATACCAAGTGTCACCAGACTATCACCACGATAACTTATTTCAACAGCGGCCTTTAAAATGCTAATAAACTCATCCTTATTTTTAATTATGTGATCAGAAGGTAAAACGATCATTGAACTATCAGGATACCTTTCTTCAATAATAATAGAAGCTAGCCCTACACATGGAGCCGTGTTTCGCCCAACGGGTTCAATAATAATATTATCATTTGATAAATCAGGGATTTGAGCCTTAATTAGCTCTGCATATGATTCATTTGTGATAATGAATATTTGTTCTATCGGGATAAATTTCTGTAGTCGATCCACAGTTTGTTGGATCATAGACTTATTTCCCGATATATTTAGAAACTGCTTCGGCAAATTTGTCCGGCTCTTGGGCCAAAATCTCTCCCCTTTTCCTCCGGCAAGAATTAAGCAAGTAGTTACCATATTAACCTCCATACTTAAACTTATTAATGTAATCAAGTCTTTTTCTTATTAACTTACCTATTCTTTCTGGAGAATGATATTGCTTAATAAATTGTTCTCCTCTACTAGAAAGTTGATTATAATACTCACGGTCATTCACTAATTTCGCCATGTATTCACTCGCATGCCGAATATCTGGATCTGCCCATACCTGATAGGATTTATAGGGTCCATAATCGCTCGACAGATGGATTAAACCATAATCAACCAAACAGGAGTTGTTTGCATTCATAAAGTCAGTGTTTGAAGACCAGTTTGTTCCTATAACTGGTTTTCCTAAATACATAGCCTCCGCTAATACTAAACCGAACCCCTCACTCCGGTGTAGTGAGACAAAGCAGTCAGTAACATTGATTAAAGCATTCACATCATTCCGTGTGATAGTTTTGTCAATAATATATATGTTTTTGTAGCTATATGTGATTTCCCTTATTTCCTTTATTTCATCACTATCACCAGAGGGATTATTTACTTTAATGACTAAACCGACGCTCGTGTCATCTGGTCCAAAGGCACTTTTAAAAGCTTCTATTGCAGCCTTAGGATTTTTCCTTTCCTGAAAACTCTTAATATCATACATAGATAAGAATAAAAAACTATGTTTCGGCAATTGAAAGTATTCACGTGTGCGTCGCACATCAATATTAACTTCAATAGAATGGGGAATTTTAACAACTGGAATTGGGCTCTTCATCGATATTGAGTCTCTCACAAAATTCGAGGGCACCCAAACCTCATCTAAGAAGTCAAAATTATCTACCCACTCCTCAGGAAAGTCAGACAATTCCCAGTGCCAGAATCCTATATTATAGTTGTCCTTAAATAGAGCAGGTCCGAAGTATGTAAAAACATCTTTCATTTCTTCTGCGTTGATATGAAAAATGTTAATACTATATTGGGGCTTTTTTATTTCTTTATGAACCCAGGATAAGTCCTCCATTCTAGCACTACTTGTTCCTCTAAAATTTAATATTCCAAAAGGAATATTTGCTGCTTGGACACTTCTTGCAGCAGCTCGACAGGATTCACCTACCCCCATTTCTGCCCTAGAGTATCCTATTAAGTTTATTCCATCTTTAAATGGCTTCTGAACCTTTGAAACATTGCTTGCTACAGTAGTATTATTTATTAATCGTTCTCTGATTTTTTTTCTAACCGATTGAGAAATAAAATGTGAAGCTATCGGCTTACAGAGAATAGCAAACTTATATATGAGCCTATTAAAAAATCTATTAATCTAAACCACCGCCATCAATCTACATGAATTATTTATAAATGGAAATCTGGCTCCAACCCTGTCGTTATGCTAAAATAATACCCGTATCTACATGCAAAGGAGATAAATACGTGTCGAATCCAGTATACGGGAAAAAAGCCGCAACGTCGAGAAATGGGGAAAAGTTACCTGCGGCATTTATGTTGTTGATCATCGGGCTGATTTTATTTTTGGTTTGGGCTCCGTTCCAGGCTGGGCTGTTTAACGGTCTTGTGATAGATTTTGAGAAACCGATCTATTGGGCCGTTCTGGTAGGCAGCGTACTGCTGCTGGTGTGGGTTGCCGCTTATTTCAAGAACATCAAGCTGGAAAACCAACGCGACTGGACCGCAATTTTTGTTCTATTAATACCCATAACTTACATTATTACACTGATTTCTGCAGCAAGCCAGTACTTTGCTTCCAATATGGTGCTTATTCAATGCCTTTACGCATTCATGTTCATCATGGGGCTTTATCTACTGCAAAATAAAAAGGCCAACCGAGTGGTCGAAACTACGATTATTGCGGTGGGTTACATCATCGTCCTCTTCGGTTTGTTCAACTGGCTTGGACAAGGCCGGACGGTCTCGGCGCTGGTTGGATGGTTCTCGGGTACAGTGGTAAAGGGGCAATACACCCAAGCGATCTGGATCGATGCCAACGGTCCGCGGCTCGCATCCGTATTCCAATATCCGAATACATACGCCGCTTTTCTGATGGCGTTCTTCTTCGTAGCTGTATTCGCGATTACCCGGTCGAAAAAATGGTATGAGCAAGCCATTCACGCTTTTATGCTCGTTCCTATGGTATTGTCGCTCTTGCTTACATTGTCACGGGGCGGTTTGGTCTTCTTACCGGTCGTTTTCATTGTGCTTCTGCTGTTTCTTAAACCTGCCAAACAAATTCTGTGGATTGTTTACTGCCTCTTGGCAGGCGTCGGGACACTTGCCATTGCTAAGCCGGTTACTGATCTGGGACAGCAATTTCACCTTGGCAAAATAGGCGACCCAGCCAAAGGATGGCTCTATATCCTGGCTGTATCACTTTTATTATCTCTTCTCGCTTGGCTGATCCAGCGCTTTGTTGCTCCTCGGTTGGAAAAAGCTACAAGCAAATGGACAGCAAAAAAACTGGCCAATCTGTGGCTTCCCGTCGTTTCCGTTGCTGCCGTCGGTGTGTTGGTGGCGCTTTTCCTCGGGACGAATCTCAAACATGTCCTGCCCGGCAATATCGGGGAGCGGTTAGAGAACATCAACATGCAGCAGCACAGCTTTCTGGAACGGATGACATTTTATAAAGATGCGGTAAAAGTTATTAAGGATTACCCGGTCATCGGAGCAGGGGGCGGCGCTTGGGCATCCATCTATGAGAAATACCAAAACAACCCTTATACTAGCCGTCAAGCTCACAGTTTTGTGATGCAGTACTTGGTGGAGGTCGGACTTTTAGGTTTTATCATCTTCATGGCATTTCTTCTGTTTATTTTCTATAAATACGTTCGTGGATATATGAAAGCTGGAGAGCAAGATCGGGAATCCTATTTTGTTTATTTTATTATTGTATTTTCGATTCTGATTCACAGCTTGATGGACTTTAATATGAGCTATGTTTTTATTGGTATGATCGTGTTCCTGGGGCTCGCTGGTATGGCTGCTGCCATGGATAATCGACCTGTAACTAAATTCACCTTAAAATCCGGTACGATCCGTGGCTTGTATACCTCATTGATGGTACTCGCATCCCTGGTACTAATCTTTATGTCCATTCGATTTATTCAGGCTAGCCAAGATATTCTAAAAGGTCGGACATTAATGGCAACAAGCAGTAACTTCCAGGAGATCAAGGCTCCGCTTGATAAAGCTCTCAAGATTCGGAGTGGCCACCCTGATGGCGTATTGAATATGAGTGTACTTTTAAAAGCCGGGTTTGACCAAACGAAAGAGGATGGATTTTATAACGAGGAATACAACCTTTTAACGAATGCCTTAAAAAAAGAACCTTTCAACAAAAATATGTATAACCAGCTCATTAAGCTCTATGAAGCCAAGGGAGAATTCGACAAAGCCTACGCAGTGCTCCGGGACAACGCGGACCGTTTTGCCTGGGATATGAGCTGGTACGAGAAGCTGATTGTGCAATCCTATGAGCTTGGTTACCAAAAACTAGGGCAACAGGATGTCGCTCAAAAAGAGAAATATTTCAAAACAGGTCTTGACGCGTATCAGCATGTCGTAGATGGTGTTGCTCATTTGAAGACACTCCCGAAGGGACAATTGCAAGGGAATCCATTTGAGTTGACCCAGCTGATGATTTTAAATGCCGGGAAAATGCAGTATATGCTGAATGAACCGGCTAAGGCGTCTGAGATTTTGAAGCTGGGGATTAAAGACGATTTGACGGATGCTACGAACAAGGAGATCGCACGCTGGTATTTGGGGGCACTACAAAAGGCCGGAGGAAGCGATCAAGCGGTGTATGACAAGTTAATCAAAGTGGATCCTAGTGAGAAGGATAGCATCAGCCAATTGGCCGGATTGTCCTTCTAATAGAGTCGGACAAGAATAAAAAAGCGGCCTCTCTAATGAGAGTCCGCTTTTTTGCCGCTATTTTGGACGATTTCAGTCATGTATTTAACTAGCTCATCACGGAGCTCAAGATTTTCAAGCGCATAATGAATCGTGGTTTTGATGAAGCCTATTTTTTCACCAACATCGTGTCTTATCCCCTCAAAATTGTATGCGAGTACCTTTTCAGTTTCACCCAAGCGAGAAATGGCATCAGTTAGTTGAATTTCCCCATTCACGCCTACTTGCTGCTCTTCAAGAATATTGAAAATCGCCGGAGTAAGAATATATCTTCCCATGATCGCAAGGTTGGAGGGTGCCTTATCCGCCGGTGGTTTCTCCACGAGTTTATTAGCTAAATACACACGCTCTTGAAGTACGGTAGGATCTACGATCCCGTAACGAGATATGTCGTTCCAATCAACAGGTTGAACACCTACTACAGAGGCTTTATGCTCCTCAAATACATCAATCATTTGCTTGAGGCACGGAACATCCGATTCCACAATATCGTCGCCCAGCAATACGGCGAACGGTTCGTCGCCAATAAACTTGCGGGCACACCAGATAGCGTGTCCGAGCCCCTTAGGTTCCTTCTGGCGAATATAGTGAATATCGGCCATTTCAGAAGATTTGCGCACCTCATGAAGCTGTGCCCATTTCCCCTTTTCGACTAAATAGTGATCTAACTCAAATGAATAATCGAAATGATCCTCAATCGCCCGCTTCCCTTTACCTGTGACAATAATGATATCCTCTATCCCGGAAGCAACTGCCTCCTCCACAATATATTGAATCGTTGGTTTATCGACAATCGGCAGCATTTCTTTTGGCATTGCCTTAGTAGCAGGCAAGAAGCGAGTACCTAGACCGGCAGCGGGAATAATTGCCTTGCGTATTTTCATGATTTCAATTTCCCCTTATGTTCCACATAAAGTTTAGATGACGTCATTATATCATAACCAGGCCACGATAAAAGGTAAAAGGACCCGGAGAATTTCTCCAGATCCTGAAATTTGTCTGATGGCCCGACCTTCACTATTTTATTAATTCAATGAGCACGGAGTGACCGGACCACACATGGAGATTATAACGCCCTGGAGATAGTCCTTCCGTCAAAATGGTTATCATTTTCCCTACTTCAGCAGCGCTAACTTCGATCTTTTTCCCCCAACCTTCGGTCACTTTCTTATCAAAACTGTCCTTTGATCCCTGTATATACTCAGGCATGAGATACACGGTAGCTTCGTCCTCTACCGAAAATTGGATGCTCTCGCCAATCTTGACGGTCGCATAAGATTTTCCACCGTGAGAAATCATAGCAATTCCAATAAATGAATTAATAGCCCCTGTTACAAACTCCGTATTACTTTGTCCATCCCCCGTAATAACCGCGCCTTTCTTTAGACGAAATCTGAAGTTTTTCCCTAACTTAGACTGAATTGGGCGGATCATTACCTTATTGCCTACGATTTGAACTGTCCCTAAAGATGAATTAAACGGAACGAAACTATCGCTGCCATTTAGAGCCAGTTCTACGATCTCTTCGGCCGATCTTCCGGGTGTTAACTGCACTAATCGATTATAGTTAATAGAAAAATATTCAGGGTCTGTCCCGTGATGTGTCAACACTGGTGAAGGATCGAGATGTTCTGTCTCATTCAGAACGATCACTTCTTCAGCATTATGGTTACCTACCGAATTATAAACGACGACATAAAATTCATAATTACTCGGATATCTGACATTGTTCAGATTATCCGTGTCAAAATAACTTCTCACGCCTGCCTTCACGGGCATTTGCAGCGCCTCACCGCTATCTACCGCAAGCTGAAGCGTCGCTGGATTAAAATATGCGATTCTGTCCGATACGAGATAAGCCGTTCCATCTTGTGAGCTGGTAAAGTAGACCGCTTCCCCTACAGATACCGCCTTTTTCTCTAAATTAACTTGAATCCAGTGAGAACCATTTGAGGGATTTCCAGTATCTCCGCCGCTGTTCCCCCCGCCGGAGCTGCTGCTTCCACCGGAGGACCCGCTTGTTGAGCCTGTAGAAGCCGGGGTTGACGTTGCTGCAGGAGTTGCTGCTGCCGCTTCACCCGCATTGACCTCCTTGCCGCCAATGGACAATTTGGCATCTCTTGACACTTGATCTCCAACTTTTATCTTGGTCGGAGCTTGATCAAAGGAGCTGCCTGATGTGTTAATGATGGCATTTTTAATTTCACCGAGCCCGGTCACCTTCGCAGCTGCGTTAAGTACCAAGGACAGGATGGACGCTTCTTTCCCCGTCTCCATTGTCGTGCCGCCCGCTTCCGGCGAAACATTGAGCTCACCGATGGACCCTTCAGGGATGTCCAGGGCCACACTGTAGGCTTCAACGTTGACCGTATTAAAATACCCGGCCAACCGTACCTTGGAGTCCGCAGGAAGTTCATTCGTCAGTGAAACCTTGCTGACCTGTACACCTTTTGCCGCTTCCAGATTAGCGCCGGTCTGAACGACGACTTCTTGGATGGCGGTTTTCCCCTTCGCCACAATTCTGACTGTACCGTCATTTTTATTTACAATGATATTGACAAGCACAGAGTTGTCGACGTGAATACTGTTCTCTCC
This sequence comes from Paenibacillus puldeungensis, assembly GCF_042678945.1. Lineage (NCBI taxonomy): Bacteria > Bacillati > Bacillota > Bacilli > Caryophanales > Paenibacillaceae > Paenibacillus > Paenibacillus puldeungensis. The sequence goes on from NZ_JBHTLM010000030.1 coordinate 49,746, forward strand.
ACCGCCATAAACATAGGTGCTGCCATGTACCGTAACGTTGGAAAGATTTACATCGCCCTCGCCTACGCCTTTACCGATAATGAGATTCCCGGTAATTTCCGTATTTTGCAGCGTAATGTCCGGTGCATTAATGATGACGCTGCCATCAATCTTCTGTGGGGACGACGCAGATTTGGTGTTGCTGTCAACTGATCCAGCAGCTATGCTTGATGAATCAGCTTGGCCCGCACCTTTAGCCGCATCTGTAGCTTCCGGACCATATACGCCAGCTTCGCCGTACCAGGCGCCATATGCTTCCGTAGCCCGATCCAGCAGCGTAACCGCCTCAGCCCGCGTCAGCGGAAGTGATGGACGGAATGTCTGATCCTTGTACCCTCGCAGCAAGCCCTTGTCCACAGCCGCATAAACGCTGGAAGTACTCCATTTTGCTAAAGAGGACGCGTCTTTAAAGGACTTGGTGACCGTATTTTCTGTGTTTTGCAGCTTTAGCAGCTTGTCCAAAGTTACAGCAGCCTGTTCCCTAGTCAGGGGCGCATTCGGGTTAAAATTACCATCCTGATCCCCTTTTATATAACCGGCAGCTGCTGCCGATTGCACATCCTTCGCAAACCAATCCTGTGCTTGCACATCACGGAATGATCTATCTGTCTTGTCATTCAGTTGGAAAATCCGGTTTACCAGTGCTACCCACTCACTGCGGGTCAAACTGCGATTTGGATCAAATTTACCCAAGACGTCTCCTTGAACGATGCCCCGGTGCTGCCACTTTTCAATAACAGCTTTAGCCCAATGTCCGGAAAGATCCGTAAAAGCAGAAGCGGTCTGTAAGGTCGCCTTACCCGTTGGTACTGCACCTTTGTCCTCCAAGGTTGTTGAACCATTTGCCGCCGATACCCCGCCTGTAAAAAGCGTACTTCCCAAAATTACTGTGGATAGAAATAAACTTAACCATTTCTTCTTCATACCTGCTCCCCTTCCGCTGCTCTCTCAGGTGCTGGACATAAGTCATAGTTCCTGAAGCTTAATTTGTCGAATAGGACAAATTATGTTAATACTATACCCCCATAACTAACTCCCATGGAAGTTAGTTATTTCCAATTTTCTAGTGAGGAGCAAAATAATTAACTTTTGTTTACTTAATTCGACTAAAAAAACAACTTTAAGTGCTATAGACCTATATAAACTAGCCTTTTCCATGCGATCTTAAAATTGTTCAACTCGACTGAAAACTCAGTCTAACATAAAAAACCGCCTCTCACGGAATCTGTCCATGAGAGGCGGACGTTTATGTTTAAGTTATGAATATTGAGGTTGATTATTGTACCCACCATTTCCGTAACGTGAAGCGCTTGGGTTCTTCCTCGTCACGGAGCCGACTACCCGGTTCAGGGGTGTGCAGGAAACGTTCGGTGCCGTATTCGATTTTGCGGTATTCCATATCTCCGTCAATTTCCAGCCGTCCTTGCACCTGAGTGATCATCGATTGCATTTCGAGGAATCCTTCAAACATCACATTCACCCTCCTAAAAAATGAGCTATTTGGTTAGTCTAGAAAGGACTTTTGAGTCACTGCTCACTTCCTTTGTTTACGCTTTCATTATAACACATTAGAATTTTTTTCATAACTGATAACCAGTCTTTATCAGCTCATTTTCAGTCGAGTTCACAAAGTATCCAAAATATGTATTTTACTGAAGAACGAGTGTCCACCGTGGGTGGAATGATTAAGAAACGAGACTTAAGCCATTCGTGGTGACGGCTGCTGGCGAGCACTAGAGTCGTATTTTCTACTATCTCCTGCAGCTATTTAGTGCGTCTTTTCTGTTGGAAAGTCTTTTTGTAAACCTTAGGGTGTTGGATTAATTTTCAGGGGGGATTTAACTGGAAAACCTCCCGTTATTTTTGGTGATAAAGGTAGAATGGACTGAATTAGCAGGAAAACCTCTTGTTAATTTAGCTAATATTGCCTGTATTAAGGAAATACATCATATTAACAGGATGATTTCCATCTAATTACTTTCTAACCGGTGATCCGCGGCCAATTAGCGTGAGGATTTCCCTCTAATTTCTCTTCAACCGCGATCCGTTCAATTAGCGGGGGGTGGCCTTTCAAAAGGCCCCCCCTATTCTTAACCAAAAAAATGTCTTTCTAGGCAGCCTGAAAACCTGCAGTTAATAGCTTCTTCATTAGGGTGTAGCAACGAAGGTGCAGCGCAGATGCCTGCCACGGCGGTGGTTGAGAAGATGGTGGGTAAAAAAAGGAGGCCGCTGCGGTCAACCGCAGCGTGCCTCATAGTGGTTTCAAGAGCGTTTTGCACATTGGGACGCCAGCAAGACGCCACAGTACAAAATATTATTTGATCAGCTGTCCGCGTGTAACGCCGAGCTGGTTGGTCGCTTTTAGCGTTTTCCATACTTGGGTGCCGCTGATTTCACCACGAAGGGCGCGCGAGTAAAGGTCGATGACCTCGTGCACCTGGTCCGGCGTTTCTTCCAGGAACTCGACCCGGTAGCTTGGCACGCCCAGCTCCAGGAAGTGGCTCAGGTACTCCGCCCCGGACTGTTCAATGGCATTGTACACCGTGTTGCGGCAGCCTTCGTCGACGCGGACAGGATGGGACATGCCGATTCGGTCCCGCAGGGAAGCACGTTGCTCTTCACATGGACGGCCGCAGTTGGTGTAGTCCGTCCCTTCGCTGAGGAAGGTGCAGTACACGCAGTGCTCCGTATGGAACATCGGCAAATGCTGATGGATGACAATCTCCATTTCAGCAGTAGGGCTGACACTGAGCAGATCAACCATCTGCTGAATGTTAAGATCATACGATGGTGTAATCACATCGCAGCCCGCTTCCAGGAACAGCTCCGCTGTCTTGTGGTTGGCGATGTTCAGCGAGAAATCGCCGATCAGCCGCGGATGGGCGGCTGACGGGTTTTCCTGCCGGTGGCGCAGGTAATAATAAAGCGCCCCGGTGTTGCGCACCAGCACCGCGTCGGGCTGAAGACGCAGGATGTTGTTGTGGTAGCCGTTCTCGCCCGGCATATGGATGCGCGGCGTTGCCAGCGCGATTTGCTTCCCGGCGGCCCGAACGGCTTCAATCGCTGCCGGGAACTGCTTGATAAACTCGAAGTCGGCGTAGATCATCCCTACGCCGGCTTCGAGCGCAGCCTGCACCTGGGGCAGGCTGCGGCACAGCGCGGTGAGCTTCG